>NZ_LQBO01000002.1 GCF_001507555.1 Thiomicrospira sp. XS5
TTCGTCATCGCATCCGCTGCTTCAATCGCTGGCACCAAACCACGGGTTTCAATCATGCCCAGTGCAATTCCATATTCCGTACTCATAGCCTTTCTCCTTAGAGGTAAAAAGAATTGTTCCCGCATCAAGTCCCTAAGCATTAAGTGTTTCGGGGTACTTTCTGTTTAGAGAGAGCTTTGCACGAGATAGTTACACGAGTAAAAATGGCTAAAATCCGTCTGATTTTTGTTGAAAAACTGGCTAATAGCTAGCTATTAGCTGCCTTTTCCGCCTCAATCAGCCAAATTTTCTCTCATTTTTTCTTCGCGTCCTACTCGTGCAAAGCTCTCTTAGAGACTTTTAGCGAAAGACAACTTACTTACTTTCAATTGTTAAAACGGGTTCCACTTCTTTGTGTGGGCGAGCAATGATGTGCGCGGCTACCAGACCGTCACCAACACGTTCACAAGCGTCTGCTCCGGCACGAACCGCAGCGTTTACTGCACCGGTTTCACCACGAACCATTACCGTGACGTAACCACCGCCAACAAACTCACGACTGACCAAACGGACTTCCGCCGCTTTCGTCATCGCATCCGCTGCTTCAATCGCTGGCACCAAACCACGGGTTTCAATCATGCCCAGTGCAATTCCATATTCCGTACTCATAGCCTTTCTCCTTTAATAAAGAACTAAATTATTTTTGATCAATTGTTAAAACGGGTTCCACTTCTTTGTGTGGGCGAGCAATGATGTGCGCGGCTACCAGACCGTCACCAACACGTTCACAAGCGTCTGCTCCGGCACGAACTGCGGCGTTAACCGCACCGGTTTCACCACGAACCATTACCGTGACGTAACCGCCGCCAACAAACTCACGACTGACCAGGCGCACTTCCGCCGCTTTCGTCATCGCATCCGCTGCTTCGATCGCTGGCACCAAACCACGGGTTTCAATCATGCCTAACGCAATACCGTAATCACTCATAACTTTCTCCTTTGAGTTGCTCACTTTAAAACTTACTTTTGTTCTGGTTGCCAATCATCAATGATGCCGCCAACCGTTAAATCCGTTAATAATCGTTTGTCTCCTGCCGCGTCTCTCGCCGCAGAATTGGCGATGGTAAACACCCAGTCACCCAACTTTGTTCCAACGGGATCCATCGCCACAAGTACTTCGCCTGTCTGGCTGACCAACGCTTTGATCGGAAGATGACCTAACCCTTCCAAGCGACTGGTCAGAACCAGCTCTTTTTTAACTTGTAGTATCTGCATCCTCTGGCACTTCCCATTTATCGATAATTCCAACGATGGTTAAATCACTTGGATATCCTTTTACACCTGTCGCATCTCGGGCTGCCGAGCTACCACAACAAATCACCCAATCTCCCGGCTTGCACCCCACCGGATCAACCGCTACTTGAGGGGTACCGCCATCTTTTTCTCGCACCACCAGCAGAGGCTTGTGCTCCATCATGGAAATGCGATTGGTCGAAACGAGTGTCTTATCGACTTTATAAATTTTCACCTTCTACTCCTTTCTAAGCAGTGCTTCTCAAGCTGAAAAATCTGCCAGGCTGGGTAGTCTTTCCGCTGGCTGACAGCCGGTAAAATCTCTTAAGGTCGGCATGGTTTGCAACAAACCGGATGCCGACAATTCCTGATAACGATTGTGCAATGCCTTTTCGATTCTCACCGCTTTGGCTTGCGCTCTATCTTTAGAGCCTGGAACGCGTCCGTCGTAATCGCAACGGATGATGATCGGAATCGGTCGCCCTTTTTTGACGTTCAGACCTTTAAAGATCTTGATACCGACATCCACATCGTTCACACCTTCTTCCACCGTATCGAGGAAGCTGTAATAACTCAGATTGCGAAGTTGTACTTCTTCGAAGCCGTTACCGACTCCGATAAACCTTTCCGCATGACCGATATCGCTATAGCAACCGTTTTCATATCGGTTGACATAGGCCAGTTGCGAGAAGTTATTCGCAATCAACCAGGCAATCAGGGTATTCACCCCTGGCTGAGGAGTGGTAGAGCTTCGATTCAAATTGCAATCGTCGATTGCTTTCTCAATCGTTTGCTTCGCCTGGTCTGCCGACAAATCAGCGGTTTGCTGATATAGCTGGTCGGTTTCCACAAAGCGCTGCAAACACACCTTGCCTTGCTCGTTAGGGATATGGATTTTCAAACTGTCGTCGTCGGTATTCATTCCGATCAACAAGGTTTGAACACTGGCACCACACCCGAAACGGTTTTCAATTGCCTGCCTAAAATCCTTGAGCTTTGTTAATGCAGCCTCCGCTGCTTTTTGGTCATCACTCCCGTGTGCGGCACACCCCTGATGGGTCGGGTCGGCTTTCGAAAAGTGATATACCGCAATCTTTAAATAACGCGTCGGTTCTTCAGCCGCATTTGGCTTACCTTCTCTGAACCGCGTGTGTTCAATAAACACCCAGTTTCTGACACTTTCACTGATATCGAATAATGACCCCGCATGGGCCTTTCTTCTCACAGCGTCATAAGGCAGTCTGAGTACATAACTGACTACATGAGCAAGACGTCCATCCGCACAAGGCGCAATGCCTACTGCGTGAAACCCTGCTTCTTTAAAAATGCGTTCGGCTTCTTGTTTTCGCTGGCCCATTAATGGGTCATTGATATAGAAGTCTTCCGACATTCGAATAAATTGTGCAAAGAGGGTTTTGGCGTACAGTTTCTGAAACGCGTTCTGAGATTGAAAATTCAATTCAGATTGCCAATCGTCTTCTGTCAGCTTTACACCCAACTTTGCAAACAACGTTTGGTTCGCCCAAGCCACAAAGCCTGGTTTGCCCTGCTGCGTCAAAATGTCTTTCAAAACGGCTTCGATATCATCAAAACGTGCCTTGATATCCATTTCATAACGACGCAACAATTCATTTTGAGCCTCGTTAACCAAAACATGAGTGCCGGTCATTGCCAGAGTTGTATCAACTCTGTCTTGTCTTCCGATTTCATCCATCGTATCCGCTGCAACCGTTGAACCATGAGCAGTCGGCTTCTGTTGTTGCCACAAAGGATTCGATGGAATCGGCTTCCAAAACAATGACTTTTGACGATAGTTCTTTTTTGTAGAATTCATCTAACACTCACACTTTCGTTACACAATCATTAAGCTCTAGCACCGCCCGACAAAGTCACTTTCGCGCCCGTGTCGGTATTACCGGATGACCCCGTAATCGGACTCATGGGTACTTCGGCATTGGCCCCTGGCGTAAACTGCGCAGCCGCCATAGGAGACTGTTTAGCCGTGCCACGAACCGAGGCATTACGCTGTGCCGCCCAAGGTCCATCTGTACCGGTTACTTTGGAACCTCTGTCCCATCCGTCACCGGTAATTCTCGACCCTTGTTCCGGCGCAGGTTCTGCCATCGCCACTGGAGCGGCTTGCGCTTGCCCCACCATCATCGGAAAATCCGATTCGCCCGGTGCCGCGGCATTGTTAGAGTCACATACCATGGCTGTTTGATCGTTGCCTTGATAATGTGTCCCTGAAACCAATTCACAAGCACCTTTTTGTGCACCTGTCAGTCCCTGAGGCCCCGGCTGAACACCTGAAATGGACGGGTTAGCACCTTGACGCTGCCGAACCTTTATTTCAGTTTGCTGATCAACCGAGCACAATTGTGCTTGCTCAGCGCCCGTATAAGGTGTGCCGGTTACCGCTTGGCAATCACCGGTTTCCGCCCCCGTCATACCGAAGTAAGCACCACTGCGTTCACCCGTGACCTTTTGGCCACCACTGGTGCCAGACGCGGTTACCTTCGTAGCCGTATCGGTGGCTGGCGTTTGGCAGAAAGCCTCCGTTTCTTCCACACTCTGATAGCCTGTACCCGTAACAGATTTACAGTTTCCCGCTTCACCTCCGGTGACGGCTTCCAAGCGTCCCACCTGGGTACCGGTCGTCGTATTACCTTTGGCCGTTTGGGAAGGCATTACCTTTTGCGGCGCTTTCGCGGGCTCTTTTGGCTTGATCGTTGTCGATTGAGACTGTCGATTGTCGCCACCCGTGATTTTGTTACCGCGGCTCTGCGTTGGCTGAGACATCACCGAAAACCCGGTTGCACTCGCTTTTGCAGGCACAGCACCACAGTACATTTGACTCTGGTCAGCCGGTAAATACTCAGTGCCTGTAATGGATGAGCAAGTCCCAGTTTCGTTACCGGTCATCTTCTCAGCACGCCCGACTTCCGTTCCGCTCACACTTTGACCACGAGTGGTTTGTGTTTGCGTGACTTTTGCCGGCTTTGCCTCGGGTTGAGAACCACAGCTTGTATGGAACTCTTCCGAACCCAAATACTCCGTGCCACTCACCAACTGACATGCACCGGTTTCGGCACCGGTCATTTTCTTTTCACCTTGACCGACTTGCGTACCGGAAACGGATTGACCACTTAGGGTTTGTGACTCACCCACTTTTTGTGGTAACGATTCGCTATTTCTCGGTTGCCGCATGGGTCGTGAACCGCCAGTTGAACAGGTTTTGCCTTTAGCGCACTTTTCTGCACGAACTTGCTTTGCAATTTCGCGTGTCGATGCGTCCGGGTTCGCCAACTTGGCTTTCGCACCAGATTGACTTGTCCCTTTCGATTTAAAGGCCTCCTGTCCAGCTTTGCCTTTAGCTTGTGCCTGACGGTATGCCTTGGATTGAAGGCGTCCGCTCGGTTGCACGGCCACTTCAGGTTTTACCGCTTTACGGCGTTCTGAGCGTGCTGCAGGCTTCGATGTCTTAGACTGACGAGGTTCCACAATCGGCTCTTCCGGTTTTTGCTTGGCTTTCGCCTTCTGACCAGGTCGAGACGTTGACTTAGCCGCATCTGCCGCACTTTTCCCGTTCTTCTGTTGCTGTCTCTTCTGTTTCGCCGCTTCACGACCTGCTGCAGACGCCGGAGTTGGCGCCGCGGCAGAAACTGGACGACGAGAGCGAGACGGCTTAGAAGCAACCGGAGTAGGTGCAGGCGTCGCCGTTGTCGCAATAGGCTCGGGAGAGGATGGACGTTGACGAGTCGCTGTCGAAGCCGACGCCTGTCCTCCCTTTCCGTTCACCTGTGCTTTTCGGCGAGCAATCGCTGCGGCTCGACCGCTTTGAGCATTGTTACTCATGCTAAAGCCTCCTTTTCGTCTTGATGACTCGTTTAATCTCGTTATTCGTTCCGTGCGAATTACATTCCGCGAGGACGGTAAACTACAAAGTTGTGCCCTTGGCACTGAGTGTAGTTGTCATATCCGATCAAACGAATCAAGTGGTTTGGGTAAGCGGCGCGACAAGCGTCCAACTCAACCAGCACTTCATTTGGATCACGTGTACCAAACAATGGTAGCTTCCACATTCCCCAGTAATGCGCTGAGGCATTGGCCGGATCTTCATGCTCTAGAGCTGGTGTCCAACCCTGGTTGATGATGTAAACAATCTGATCGTAAACTTCATCCGCATTGAATTCCGGTAAAAACGAGAAGGTTTCCAACGTGTACTGAGTACGGTAATCATCTGTTTGCATTGACATTTTTATCTCCTTGTATTGTTAGGATTCGTTCAAATAAGATGCGGCTTAGCCCACATCCAATTTGTCAACGGTATCGAACTCGAACTTGATTTCTTTCCAAGTCTCCAGAGCGACTGCCAATTCTTTACTCGTACGAGCCGCGTCTCTCAAGATGTCTCCACCTTCTCTTTCCAGGTCACGCCCTTCGTTACGTGCTTTAACACAAGCTTCCAATGCCACACGGTTAGCGGCCGCACCGGCTGCGTTACCGCCTGGGTGACCTTGCGTACCACCACCGAACTGAAGAACGGAATCGTCACCGAAGATATTGACCAATGCCGGCATATGCCATACGTGGATACCACCGGACGCCACGGCCATAACACCTGGCATGGAACCCCAATCCTGATCAAAGAACACACCACGTGAACGATCTTCCGGAACAAAGGCTTCACGAAGCTGATCAACGAAACCAAGCGTCGAAGCACGGTCACCTTCCAACTTACCAACAACCGTACCGGTATGTAGGTGGTCACCACCGGATAAACGTAGACACTTAGCCAATACACGGAAGTGGATACCGTGGTTCGGGTTACGGTCGATTACAGCGTGCATCGCACGGTGAATGTGCAACAACATGCCATTCTCACGACACCAGTTCGCCAACGTCGTGTTCGCCGTGAAACCTGCGGTCAAGAAGTCGTGCATGATGATTGGCTGCCCCAGTTCTTTAGCGAACTCAGCACGCTTCATCATTTCTTCAACGGTACCGGCGGTAACGTTCAAGTAGTGACCTTTACGCTCACCGGTTTCCGCAGTCGCTTTATCAACCGCTTCTGCGACGAATTCAAAACGATCTCTCCAACGCTGGAAGGGTTGTGAGTTGATGTTTTCGTCATCCTTGGTCAAATCCAGACCGCCGCGCAAACACTCATATACGGCACGTCCGTAGTTTTTAGCCGAAAGCCCCAGTTTTGGCTTGATGGTACAACCCAACATAGGACGACCGTATTTGTTCAACTTGTCACGCTCAACTTGAATCCCGGATGGTGGCCCACCACACGTTTTGATGAATGCCATTGGGAAGCGCAAGTCTTCCAAACGAAGTGAACGTACGGCTTTAAACCCGAATACGTTACCGACCAATGAAGTCAATACGTTTACAACAGATCCTTCTTCGAAAAGATCCAATGGGTAAGCAATAAATGCGTAAAATGCATTTTTATCACCTGGAACATCTTCAATTCGGTATGCGCGACCTTTGTAGAACTCCATGTCCGTCAACAAATCCGTCCATACAGTCGTCCAGGTACCCGTTGATGATTCTGCCGCTACAGCCGCTGCTGCTTCTTCACGCGGTACACCATCTTGAGGAACAACCTTAAAACAAGCCAATAGATCTGTATCCAGAGGCGTATAATCTGGTGTCCAATAAGTCAGCTGGTAATCCTGTACACCAGCGTCAAACGTTTTACTCGCCATAAATGCTCTCCTTGTTTTTGGAGTTGAAATAAATTCAAGTGCAATATTAGTGCGCCAACCTATAGGTGACTAATTGAAAGGCATGATGATTAGAATTGATGATAATCAATGCTTTGAATTTTTTTCTTTATTTTTCAACTACTTAAAAACCATTGATTTTTCTTAAAATTCGAAAGAAAAGTGCTATTTTTTTAATTGAAGGGTTTGACGGCGATATAAAACTCATCCTGAGCAGGGTGAATCCCCATCCAAAAAACGACCAGGCCTGGTCAAAAATGAACCTACCGAAAAGCGGTTCATCCCGATAAGAAAGTTGGGGAAAAAATGCGGTCAAGCACCATTCCAAAATGGCTGGTATACAGTCATATACGGAAGCTGCAAATAAAAAAGGCTCCGCCATGGAGGCGGAGCCTTGGAAGGTTAAGCGAAGTTCACCCAGAACCCGGCTGCGGGCACGGATGAACCAACCGTTTGGCGTTACTCGAAGTTTTCACCTAAATCGCCACCGGTCATCTCACGGTAAATATGACTGGCGTTGTTTCGATGGGTCTGCTCGTAGACCGGGCGATCTTGGTACATCGACTGGTCGATCTCCAGAGCATCCTCTTCCGCACCGTCCCGATCGATGATTTTCTGCACTTCGGTTTGCATATAGGTCAAATAATCATACGTATCGCGTTTGATGGTCGCCATATCGGTCGGCGCACCGTGCCCCGGAATCACTTTGACATCGTTTGGCATCGCAGCCATCATCCGATCGAACGAGTCCACCCAGTGCAAGGTATTGGTGTAGGAGAACAACGCCAGCATCCGGCTGTTGTAAGCTAAATCCCCCGTGAGCAGGAGTTTTCGGCTCGGCACATACACCAATGTCGACCCCGGCGTATGCCCCGGCCCGAAGTTCAGCACCTCGACGGTTTCTCCGCCGCCAACATCCACGGTCAATTTATCGTCAAAGGTGGTGAATTGATCCGACACATCACGCGCCGAATGGGTGATTTCCCTTCCCACACGAGTGGACCAATGTTCTTTGATGTGGGCAAACCCTTTATGGAAGTCGTCATTGGCGCGTTTGTGCGAATACAGGTTTTTCACGCCCACATCCACCCAATAACTCGCTCCGAGGTAAGCATGCCCCTGGCTATTTTCCACGGCCACCCATTTCACCGGCTTATCGGTATAGGAGCGGATCATCTTATGAAACGCCGCGGCCACCGCCGGATTGGGTCCGGCATTGAAGACAAAAACGCCGTCTTCAAAAATCATAAACGTCAGATTATTGTTCAACCCGTAGTTGGACGGATTATGCCAAATCAGACTGCCGACCACGGTATAAACCCCGTCCATGACGTTCACCGGCTTCGGTAGATGCACCGTCGGACCAATGTAACCGGCCTTGCGCTCGGTTTTGACGACTTCTTGCGCATAACCGCTATAAGTGGCATCTCCGCCCATTTCCTTAGCATAGGTTTCAAACCCCATCACATACGGGTCTCCGGTTTTATCCCCTGCGGCCAGGGCCGCACAGGACATAAAACCAGACGACAAAATCAACGTTGATAATAAGTGTCGCATAACTTTTTCCTTTCAAATACGTTCAATCAATTCACTCTTTAAAATCCGTTTTATTCAGGCTTTCTGCACCGAGCCGTCCACCGGTTTGGAAAAGAAGGTGGAGCGAATCAATCCCCAGCTGAAGCGCTCGGAGTGATTCCACGGCATGAGCGACATGAAACGCGCCAGGAAGCAATAGTCAAAGAACACCATCGCGGAAGTGCCCAAAATAATGAGGTAATACAGGAAGAACAACGGCGGATACAGCGCCACCAATAACAGTGCCAGGTAAGCCAAACGCACCTGTACCGGAAAGGCTTTCACATCCGGCGTACGGGCATAGAAATGCACCACCTGTATCACGTTGAAGACAATCGCCGCTTCAATACCGTAGGGCACACCCGCCACACCGGCAATCAACAGCACATCCGTAATGGCCCAATACCACCAAACCAAATCCATTTTTAAAATCATTTTCGCTCCTTGAGATTTATTGTGAGAGCTTTGCACGAGTGGGGCGCGAGCAAAACTCTCATTGTAAAAATATGTTTATCGAGCTGGCGTCATCATTCCGCTGCCAAAGCCCGCCAAGCCGCTTCGGTCAGTTCATCAAAATGCGTCATCAACGGCGTGGTCAAGACGCCGTCCAGGTACAGTTGAATCAAGCGTAGGACGCTACCATACGCAATGGACGATGCCACCATCACATCCATCCGGCGCAAGACGCCGGTTTCCTGTCCTTCCAGAATGACGTCCCGTAATGTCATAAACGGTTTCGCCGAGCAGATGGGTTTTACCGACGGCATAAATTCCTTGTGGCGCGCATACAAAATAAATTGCTCCACGTCGGGATAGGTTTCCGCAAAACGTAACATCCACTCCACCAAAGCGAAGTAACGTGCCTTTACGGTTTGATGCTCCGCCAGAATCTCGGCCTGTTCCGCTTCGATGATGGCCAGCAAATGGTGCATCAACTCCGTGGCCAGCGCTTCCTTGTCTTTAAAGGCGTGGTAAATCGACCCGGTGCTGACGCCCGAGTGCTCGACCAAGTCCGGAATCGAAGTATTGAAAAACCCTTTTTCCACGAACAACGTTAAAGCGCTTTGCAAAATACGCTTTTTAGAAGCACTGATATCCGAAGCTTCAAAAAAATTGGCCATGTGTCTCTCATTTCCTTGCAAATCAATTTAGAATGATTATTCTAGAACAAACATTCTAATTCCAATCAAAAAAATTAATACGAATGATAAATAAATAGCACTCCATGGCGAAAAATCAAATAAAACCATAATAAATAAAGGGTTTAAAGCGCACCATTCAACAAAAATGCTTTTAATACCCGACTAATTACTTATAATCGAAATTGAACATTTCATTGAAATATGGAAATACTGTGGAGGTCTTTACATGAGTATGGCTTCAAACTCGTCATAAACGGTTGATTCCTCAATCGTTTCATTCATCATTAAATTTTATATACCCATAAATATAAATTTTTTCTAATTCCATTAACCACACCGAGTACTTAAGATTGCCGCAAAGCCATAATATAGGCTTATATTAGATAAAAGATATTAATATCGAGGAATAGCAAGATGGATTTAATCAGTTTATATCCAACCTGGTACGAACCAATTGTCGGTTCAGGCTGGGTGGTTGCGCTTATCGCAACCTTCCACGTGCTGGCCTCTCACACTTCCGTGGGTGCCGCACTTCTCTTTGCCTACCTGTCTCACAAAGCCTACAAAGAAGACCGAGAAGACCTGCTGGATTTCATTAAGAAATACGGCCTCTTCTTGCTGGTCTTCACCTATGTAGCCGGTTCCATTACCGGGCCAGGGATCTGGTACTCAACCACCGTGGCGAGCCCGAACGGGATCGGCGCTCTGATTCACTCCTTCGTATGGAAGTGGGCGACGGAATGGGTTTTCTTCGTGATCGAAGTGGTCGGTGTGTACATGATTGTGTATCTGGTCGGCAAGGTCGACAAGAAAACACACATGAAAATCTCGCTGATTTTCGGGATTGCCTCTTTGGCCACCATGGTCATTATCGTCGGGATTCTGTCGTTCATGATGGTTCCAGGGAAAGAGATGTGGTTTGAAGAAGGTGGTTACCTGAACGGTTTCTACGGCACCAACACCTTTGCGCAATTGGGTATGCGTATGGCGTTCATGTTCACCATGACAGCCGTCGTTGGCGGAATTATCATTTCCGGCATCAAAGACCCGGCCTTCAAAAAAGAAATGGCCCGTAAACTGGGTTGGCTAGGGATTATCTCCACTCTGATCGGCGCGGCCATGTTCCAATGGTACTTAACATCTGTACCAGGCCAGGCGATTTTGGTGATGGAAAACCGTTTACCGGACTATTTCCAAGCCAGCATCATGGCCGTATTGGCGGGTACGCTTGCCTACTTCATCATCACCATGCTACGTCCTCAAGTATTGGTTCAAGGCTTTGCCGGCGCGATGGCCGTCATCATTTTGGTGGCCGGTCTGTGGCCGGAAGAAACCGCGCGTGAATCCATGCGTAAACCTTGGGTCGCGGGTCAATACGTTTACTCCAACCAAGTGATTGGGCGCGACGTGCCAGGCATGGACATTAAATCGCAACTGCCGACCATTGAAAAAGTGGGTATCCTTAAGGCGCATCCATTTACGCCTGAGCACCTGAAAGAAGTCAATGACGGTAATATGATTCAGGCGGGTGAATTCATCGCCATGACTTATTGCTCCAACTGTCACTCTCCGAGCGCTACCGGGATTCGTCCTCTGCGTCGTTACTTCCCAGACGGCATCACACAGGCTCGCATGGAAGAATATGTTCGCGGGGTGCTTACCACCGGCAACATCGCTTACATGCCGAAAATGCCAATGCTGGAATCGGAAGTCAAAGCCTTATCGGCCTTCTTGGTCATGAATAAGAAAGGCGGTGAACCCGCCGTCACTGCAGCGATTAAAAAAGAAATCTCAGACCGCGACCGTGCGCTGGCCATTAAACAAGCCGACGACAAAATTGCGAGTCTGACCGTTGAACAGGAGGGCAAATAATGGATGCTGCTCAAGTTGCTCAGGTTACTGAGATGATGTACGCCCTGCGTAACCCCGCAGGGATTCCAACCTATCCGATTGTTTTCATCGCTCTGGGTGTTCTGACCTTCGCCATGCACATTTTCTTTGTGCAGTTGATGCTGGGCACCTCTTTGATTACTCTGATCGGTGCTTTTAGTCAGAACGCTTACTGGCGTCGCCTGGGAGCAGCCATGCTGGAAATCGCCAAGGTTTCCGTCTCGGTTGCCATTGTAATCGGGGTCGCGCCGTTACTGTTTGTGCAGGTCACCTATGATCCGCACTGGTACACGTCAAACGTGCTGTCCGCCGATTGGGTCATCTCCTTTATCGTCATTTTGATTCTGGCGTATTGGGCGATGTACTTCTATTACTTCCGCAACAACAAAGAAAAAGACAAAACCCTTCAGCCGAAATCGCGCTGGTCGATGGTTGTCAGCTTGGCGTTGATGCTGGTCGTTGGTTTCATCATGCACAGTTTGACCAAACAAATGTTGCACCCTGAACTGTGGCAAGAATGGTACATGCAGAACGGCACTCTGGATTATTCCGGTTCCCAACTGCATGCTTTCAGCCCTTGGCGTTTTGCGTTCTTCATCAGTTTGGCCATTCCGGTTGCCGGTGCCATGTTGGTGACTTACCGCCGCTTTAAGTCGGTGCGCGAAGATGCCGATCATGACTATTTGAACTGGGCGGCAAGCGTCGGCAAAAAATGGATGCTGGTCGGTTCCGTGATCTCAACCGTACTTTACATCGGTTGGATGATGACCTTACCGGAAACCGCTGGCAATTTCGCCACGTCTTTCTGGGGCATCCTCGGTGGCGCCGCGGTTCTGTTCTACGGTGTCTGGGGCTTAATCCGCCTGAGAGGCGAAGCACGCATCTGCAGCTACATGGCCTTGCCAATGGGCCTAGTGGTCGGTTTGGTTGTCGCCATCTCACGTGAAGTATTGCGTTACGACATCCTGAACGGATTCTTCAACTACAGTTTCTTCGACTACAAAGTGATCACAGACTGGTATTCCACCGGACTGTTCTTCCTAACCTTTGCGGTTGTCGGCGGTAGCGTCTTGGCTTACTTCCTGACCATCGCTTGGAAAGCCGGGCAAACCGTCGGCGTTTACACGCCGGGCGAAACCGTCAATAAGATGGGCACCATCGCAATTTGGATCATGACCCTGTGGATGGTCCAGTTCTTTGCGGTTGGCTTCTATATCTGGTCACTGTAAGGAGAAGACAATGAAAAAACAATTATTAACCGTCTCATTCTGTGCCCTCACCCTGGCCGGAACGCACACTGCGCAAGCGGATGTTAAAACACCAACGGCCTCCGGCCAGGCCATGGCTTGGCAATGTGCGCCTTGTCACGGCACCAACGGGCAAGAGCTGCAAGAAGCCATGCCACCGTTGGCGGGCATGTCGGTCGAACAATTCACCGAAGCGATGATTGCTTATCGTGAAGGCACTCGCCCGGCGGTCATTATGGACCGAGTTGCGCGCGGCTTCACCGATGAGGAAATCAAAGCCATGGCGGAATGGTTCGTCAAACAACCGATGAAGCCTTGGGAAGAAACCAGTTTAAAAGAGTCGTTGGCGGCACAGAAAGCCGGTTCGACAGGAGGTCAAGAATGAGCCAATTAGAAAACATGACTTTCGATCGTAAAATCACACGACGCGATCTGATCAAAGTGTTCGGTGCCACGGCCGTGGCCGGGACCGGCATTTTCGGCGCAAGCAATAAAGCCTACGCCAAGTCCGCGCCACACGTTGTGGTGCTGGGCGGCGGTGTCGGTGGATCCACTTTTTCAAAGTACCTGCGATTTGCCGATCCAGACGTCAAAATCACCATCATTGAGCAGTACCCGGAATACATCACCTGCTTGCGAAGCAACGATGTTATTGTCGGTATGCACACCTTGGATGATTTGACGTTCAACTTGAACACCATCAAGTCGAAATACAACGTCAATGTGGTCATTGACAAAGTGGTCGGTGCCGACTTCGACAAGAAAACCGTGCGCACCGAAAAAGGCCACAGCTTCCAATACGACAAACTGGTGGTCTCACCGGGTATTGACTTCAAGTTTGAAGATTACGAAGGCTACGACGCTCAATTAGCCGCAGGCGATTTCCCGCACGCTTACAAAGCCGGTCCGCAAACATTGAAACTGCGCGATCAGTTGTTTGGCATGCGTAAAGGCGGCGTCGCCATTATCGCACCACCGCAAAACCCGTTCCGTTGCCCGCCTGGGCCTTATGAACGCGCGTCTTTCTTTGCGGAGCACTTCAAAAATTTCAACCCGACGGCCAAGCTGATCGTGTTGGACCCGAAAGAACGCTTCACCAAAGACGTACCGTTCAAAAAAGCTTGGGAACGCCTCTACGGTTATAAAACCGATAACGCCCTTCTGGAATGGGTGCCGGGTTCCGATGGCGGTAAAGTCGTTGGGCTGGATGCCAAAAACAAAACCGTCCTCACCGAATTCGGCGAGTACAAAGCGGATGTCATCAACATTATCCCGAACCAACGTGCCGGTAAACTGGCGCAAAAACTCGGTTTGACGGATCGTTCCGGCTGGTGTCCGATTGACCGTAACTCGTTCGAATCCACGATTCACAAAGAAGTTTACGTTCTGGGCGACAGTAGCATTGCCGATGCGATGCCAAAATCCGGTTACTCCGCCAACTCACAGGCCAAAGTCTGTGCGCAAGCCGTGGCCGATACGTTGAAAGGGAATCAACTGCAAAAAGCCATTTACTCCAACGTCTGTTACAGCTTGGCTGGTCAGAACTACGGGGTATCCATTGCCGCCATCTACGAGGTGCGTGACGGTTTGATTCAGCCAAAAGGCAAATCGGCCGGTGTTTCGCCGATTACCGACAAACCGGCTCAGCCGATTCTCGAAGCCGTTTATCAAAAGAACTGGCAACGTGAATTTGTGAAAGACGTATTCTCTTGATAAAGGTGTGAGGTAATGACAATGTTAAAACGAACTTTAATTTCCGCCTGCACGGCCGCCTTTATCGGACTCAGCGGTGCGGCGTTAGCCGGTGGTCATGGTGAAAAGCCAGAGGCCAACCCTTGGACCAACTTCGCGTTGCAGAACACGCTCAACAAAATGCCGGCCGGCAATGCGGCCAACGGTAAAGAGTTGGGCGAGCAGTGGATGTGTACGGCTTGTCACGGCGAAACGGGTAAATCCCCTTCCCGTAACTACGCCTCTCTCAACGGCATGCCGAAAGAATACACCATCAAAATGATGTTGGATTATCGCGATGGACGTCGTTGGGAAAACTACAAACAAGCCAATATTATGGTCAAACTGGCGCAAAGCATGAGCGATCAGGAAATTGCGGACCTGGCGGCTTTCTATGCCGAGCAACCGCTGACCAACTGGACGGACAGCACCGATGTTGACCCTAAAATTGACCGTTTGGTGCGTAAAGGCGACGTCAATCGTATGATTACACCTTGTGCGTCCTGCCACGGTGTGCACGGTGAAGGCCACGGTGTCGTACCGTCCTTGGCCGGTCAGGTGCCGGAGTACTTTGTCCGCACCATGAAAGCCTATCAGGACGGCCAACGCCATAACGACGTCAACCAAGGGATGTCACAATTCACCCACGACCTGACCGATGAAGAAATTCAAGGTCTGGCGGATTACTACGCGGCCATGCCGGCTGTTAAGGAGTAATATTATGAATGGCATTAAAGCAATTATCTGGGGCTTGATCCTGACCTTTGGTTCAGTCGCACTGATGTGGTGGCTGAGTACCATCACAGTGGTCTCCGTTTAACCCCAACCCACTCTCCTCAGCCGACCTCCCTTTTCAGGATGAAAATGGGAGGTTTTTTTATTTCTGGCCCACGCACATTAATAGCCCGACACCCCCTCTTCAAGTTTCGTCCGGCGTCTGAACGCGTTACAATAAATGCTTTCAAATTAAACACAAACCGACCCAATCCATGCCATCCCTTTCATCGTCCAACCCTTCGGCCGCCAATCTGTCACCGATGTTCTTAATCGTGGTCGTCGCCATGATCGGCATGCTCGCGCCCTTCACCATCGACACCTATTTGCCCTCTTTTCCGGCCATTGAAGCCGAACTGTCCGCGAACCGGGATTTACTCTCGCAAACACTCGCCATTTACCTTATCAGTTTCGCCTTGGCGACGCTGTTTTGGGGGCCGATGGCCGACCGTTGGGGACGCAAACCGATTATTCTCATCAGCTTGGTCGGCTATTTGGTCGCCTCCATTCTCAGCGCGCTGGCGCAGAGCATTGAAACGCTGTTATTAGGCCGCGCTCTGCAAGGCACCATGTTGGCGGGCAGTCTGGTGGCCAGTCGCGCCATGTTGCGTGACTTCTTTCAGGGCGACGAAGCGCAAAAGGCCATGGCGTTGATGATGATGTTATTCACCGCCGCTCCCGCATTGGCGCCGATTATCGGCGGTTGGTTGGAAATGCACCTGGGCTGGCGCTCGGTGTTTTATTTTCTGGCGATTTACAGCGTCATCATTATTATGCTGTTTTCCCTGCGGGTGAAAGAGTCCCAATCCCCCGAACACGTGCAATCCATTCACCCGCTTCGCATTCTCAAAGGCTACTGGCAAAGTCTGGTGCATCCGCAGTTTTTGCGGCTGGTGGCCGCCCAAGGGTTTATTATCGGCGGATTCTTTGTCTATGTGGCCGGTGCCGCCAGCGTGGTGTTCGACCACCTGAAACTCGGTGAACAGGATTTCTGGATACTGTTTGTACCGGTGGTGTCCGGCGTGCTGGTCGGTTCCATTCTGATTCACCGCCTCACCCACCGTTTCAAAGCCACCACCTTAATCAATGTCGCTTTCACGCTGGCAAGTTTGGCGGTCATCATCAATCTCATCTTTGAAAGCTTCTTGCCGGTTCAGGCCTGGCTGGTGATTGCACCGCTGGTGCTCTATTCGTTTGCGTTTGCCATGGCGAACCCCGGCCTCAGTTTGGTGGCACTGGATTGCTTGCCAAGCCAGCGCGGTCTGGCCAGTTCGGTGCAAAGTCTCTTTCAAATGGGGATGGCGGGATTAGTCGCCGCGCTGGTGGTGCCATATGTGCAGCACAGTCTGCAATGGATGGCGATATCGCAAGCGATACTGGTGATGCTGGCGCTGTTGCTCTGGCTGAGTGTGCGCCGTCAGATTCAAACCACGGCCTGAGACATCATCATCAAAAACGCCCAGGCCTGGTGAAAATAAAGATTGTGGAACGTAAGACTTAACGCTGATTGACGACCAAAGTCCGTGCCAAAATATCGTGCAAACCTTGTTTGCGGGCGGTGAAGGCAATCATCAGGAAACCGATCATCAACAAAATCGCCGACAGGTATTTTCCGAAAAAGCGCCCGGTGGCGCGTAGAAACGAAATGCGCTGACCGTCGTAATCGGTGACCTTAATGCCCAGTGCCATCTTGCCCAACGTGCCTTGCTTCGACGACGACTCCATCAACGCAAAGTACCCCCAGGTAATCAGAATCGACCCCAAATCCACCGTGTTATCGTATTTCTCCATCGGCACTTCCTGATTCAAGTCCACCAAGCCCATCAAGGCCAGGGCAAAACCGATGATGACAAACACAAACGAAATCACCACAAAGTCGATGATATACGCCGCCAAACGCTTCCAGAAACCGGCGTACCGGACTTGCGCTTCTGCAACCGCTTCCGGTTCGGTCACGGGCGTGGTTTCATTTTCCACAATGGGTTGAATGTCTTCCTGCTTCTTATCCATACTGCGTCCTTTCCTAGGGTTTGAATTTAGGTTTGAAATTTGGGTTTAAAGCTTCCGTCTTCTAAAAGGCAATCAGCGCCGCGCCGTTATCTTTCAGCCACTGTTTGTGGGTCTCGAAATCCGGGCAATGGCGCGCCACCAGCGCCCAGTAATCGGCGGAATGGTTCGGGTGAATCAGATGACACAACTCATGTTGAATCACATAATCCACCACCGCTTTCGGCGCCATGGCCAGCCGCCAATTGAACTGCACTCGCCCGTCGGTGTAGCAACTGCCCCAACGGGATTTGTAATTGCGGATGGTCACTTCGGTGGGCTGCACCCCGATTTGCTCGGCAAACATCTGTAAGCGCGGTTCCAGATAAGTTTGCAGTTGCTCGCTGAAAAACTGCACCACTTTTTTACGCTGCGTGGCTTGCGGGTCTTTCAAAGCGCGGGCGGTTTTCATATACGCCATCAAATGCGCGCCGTCCAACGCCACCGACAGGGTTTTCACCGGAGTATGATGATCTTCTTTGAACAGGACTTTTTCGCCGAACAGCAACAGCTCGTGGCCGTTTTTCAACAGCAGGCGTTTCGGCATTTCCGCCTGATGCTGGCGGATTTGCTGCAACAACCAATCCCGCTCGTTTTCGATCAGGGATTCGATTGTCGCATCGGAAAATTGTTTCGGCACCATCAGGGCGATGCGGTCGGGTTCGACTTTCAGGGCAATCGAACCGCGGCGGGTGGTTTTGACCACCTCAATTGTTTCAGTATCCAGTTGTAATGTTTGCACTCGGCTGAACCATCTTTGATTGCAATGCGACAAATTGTACTGCAAAAACCGTCGATGCTCGACAATTTACCGATGAAGCCACCGCAAGTCGTAAGAATCCCGTAAAATATTCCCATGACCACGACACCCGACATCGAAAACGCCACCGCCACACCGTTGGAATGCCACTTTACGCTGGCGCAGGAACAATCGCTTCTGGACGCCTTGCAAACGCATTTACCGGACGGCGTGACCTTTTCCAATCAAGCCTTAAAACGCTTTTGCCAACAAGGCGCGGTCTGGGTGGCCGAACCGTTAAAAAAAACTGACGCCAACAGCGAAACTCCAAAATTAACCCGGCCTGGCCGAATCCGCCGCGCCAAAAAAGTTCTGCCGGCCGGCAGCGAGGTGTCGTTTTACTACAATCCGGTGGTGTTGAACAGCGAGATTCCCTCGCCAGTATTGATCACGGACGAACAAACATACAGCGTTTGGTACAAACCCAAAGGCGTGCTGTCGCAAGGTTCGAAATGGGGCGACCACACCACCTTGTACCGCTGGGTGGAAAGCGAATACCGTTTCGAACAAGCGCCGCACCAGCGCCCTTGTTGGCCGATTCACCGTCTCGACAAAGCCACCGACGGTCTCATGCTGTTGGCACACAACAAGAAAACCGCCCAGCAACTCGCACAACGTTTTGAACGCACGAACGCCAAGGACGAGCCGGATGAACCGCGACAACCGCACATTCGTAAAACCTACCAGGCTTGGGTAAAAGGGGAATTCCCGCCGGACACCGTCACATTGGATGCGCCGATTGACGGCAAAACCGCGCGCAGTCATGCCACGCGGCTGGCCTATGATGCCGAGCGGCATCAAAGTCGGGTGGAAGTGACCATCGACACCGGCCGCAAACACCAGATTCGCATTCATCTGGCACAAGCCGGTTTTCCGATTATCGGCGACCGCCTGCACGGCAACGCCGACGAAAACGCGCCGGACTTACAGCTCACCGCCGTGCGTTTGACACTGCTTTCCGAAAACGGTGAGATGGAACAAGATTACAATCTGCCCGATGCACTCAATACGCTGATGGCTTAAAACGTCCGATTAAACGCCGACCTGAGCAAATCATTATTCTTTAACCTTTTCCGCCTCGCGGCTCAGTTCCTGATGCGACTCCTTGGCCGCTTCCTTTTGATACTCTTTCTGATAGGCGCGTTCTTCCGCTGTCGAACAACCGTTCAACACAAACATCGCCCCTAACACTAGACTCAACCAAGCTAATTTCATCGCATTCTCCTTTCCGGCACACCATCGCAAAAACGTCATAATATTTGCAGATTCCCGACGCTTTCAACGTGTATCCTAATTTCGATTGTTCCAACCCAAAAATTTCATAAATTTGCGCCAAGATCGCGCAGAAACTTGGTTTCACAAGGAAATTTTCGAAGAAATGTCGTATCCACGATTACGACCGACTGAGAAAATATTTCTTGTGGAATCAAGTAGCAAGCTAGATGGTGTCTAATTTATGAATTTTTCGGGTTAAAATAGAAACATTCATTCCGGTCAAATATACCCGATAAAACCACACATGCAAAGGAGCTTTCATGTCGGACAACGCCTCGTCTTCGCTGCCAGCCGCAGCCGAACTGCACAACACCTTGGCGGTGTCCATTTCCGGCTCCGGCGGCACCGGCGCCGTCACCGTCGGGTTGATTCTGCTGGACGCGGTGGCCAAGGCGGGCTTTTACGGCGTGATGAACCGCTCCTTCGGCCCACAGATTCGTGGCGGCGAATCGGCCGTGATGCTGCATTTTTCCGACCGGCCCATCGAAACCCTGGCCGAATATTCCCACGTACACCTGGCGTTGGATTGGTTGAAGTTCGAACGCTTCCACGATGAAATCCCGCTGACCTCGGACAGTCTGGTGATTTACGACAACAGCCGCGAAAAACCGCCAGGCCTGGTGGAAAACACCGGTGCCACCTTGATTGGCGTCGCCTTGCAAGAAGCGGTGCGTAACCTCAAAGGTAGCCGCATCAACATGTTCGCGCTCGGCATTCTCGCCCAACAAATCGGCCTGTCGTTGGACACCGTGGAA
Organism: Thiomicrospira sp. XS5; assembly: GCF_001507555.1. Classification (NCBI taxonomy): domain Bacteria; kingdom Pseudomonadati; phylum Pseudomonadota; class Gammaproteobacteria; order Thiotrichales; family Piscirickettsiaceae; genus Thiomicrospira; species Thiomicrospira sp. XS5. Next base: position 20,242 of record NZ_LQBO01000002.1, read on the forward strand.
GCCGCCCTGCGCAAAACCCTCGGCAAAAAAGGCGACGAGGTTGTCCAGCAATCGTTGGAAGCCGTCAAAATCGGCACCACGCTAGTGGCGGAGACACCCTATTGTCGTCTGCCGGATTGGACGCCCACCGACACGCCGCGCTGGAATATCAGCGGCAACGAAGCCTGCGGACTGGGCGCCCTGCGCGGCGGCTTGAAGCTGGCCGCGGCTTATCCGATCACCCCCGCTACCGATATTGTCGAATACCTCGCACCGCGCATCGAACAACTGGGCGGCCATGTGCTGATTGCCGAAGACGAACTCGCCGCCATGAACATGGTCATCGGCGGTTCTTTCGGCGGTTTGCCGAGCATGACCGCCACCTCCGGCCCCGGCTTTGCCTTGATGACCGAAGCGATGGGCCTCGCCATCGCCAGCGAAACGCCCGCATTGGTAGTCACGGTGATGCGCGGCGGGCCGTCCACCGGCATTCCCACCAAATCCGAACAAACCGATTTAAACCAAGTGCTGTATGCTTTCCACGGCGAAGCGCCGCACGTGGTGGTCGCACCGTTGAACGTGCAGGAAATGGTGCCGATTTCGCAATGGTCTCTCGGTCTGGCCGAAGCCCTGCAAACGCTGGTGGTGGAAGTCACCGACCAGCATTTGGGACAATGCCGCGCCATTATCGACCCGGTGCCGCCGCAGGATTTCGGGTTGCAACGCAAAACCGCCACACCGCAGGAAGGCGCTTACCGTCGATACCAACTGACCGAAGACGCCATTTCACCGATTGCCTGGCCGGGCATGCCGGACACCCAATACACCGCCGATGGTTTGGAGCACACCGAAGTCGGCGTGCCGTCGTCGATGGCCTCCGACCATTCGGAACAACTGGCGAAACGCGCCCGCAAAATCGCCGAGTTCGATTACGGCGACCGATGGGCCAGCCTCGACCTGCCGCCGAAAACCAAAACCGTCGTCATCACCTGGGGTTCCAGTTATGAAGCGGTGCGCGTGGCCATCGACAACCTGAATGCCGACGGCGCCAACATCGGCTTGATCGCTTTGCGCCTGTTGATGCCGCTGCAAACCGACGCCTTGCAAAAACACTTCAAAAGCAAACAGGTCATCGTCATCGAACAAAACGCCAGCGGCCAGTTGTATCATTATCTGCTGTCGCAAAATGCGATTCCGGTCAAAGCCGTTTCTATCGCCGAAGCCGGGCCGATTCTGTTCAATCCCGCCCGTGTCGAACACCACTTGACCGCCTGTCTGGAGAATAACCAATGAGCACCGACGCCTTGAACCACGTGGAAGTCAGAACCACACAAAATGCCGCCGAATCGGATAATCCCGCTAAGCCTGCCAGACCGGCCAAACCCAATGATTATATGTCCGACATTCACCCGGTCTGGTGTCCGGGCTGCGGTCACTTTTTCATTTTGCGCGCCTTGACCAAAGCCCTGGCCTGGTTGAATTTGCCGAAAGAGAAAATCGGGCTGGTGTCCGGCATCGGGTGTTCCTCCCGCTTGCCCGCCTACCTGGATGTGTACGGATTCCACGGCGTCCACGGACGTGCTCTGGCCGTGGCCAGCGGCTTGAAATTGAATCGCCCGGATTTGACCGTGTTGGTCGCCGGCGGCGACGGTGACGGCTACTCCATCGGCGGCAACCACTTCATTCACGCCTGCCGTCGCAATATGAACATGACCTACATCGTCATGGACAACGAAGTTTACGGTATGACCAAAGGCCAACCGTCGCCCACCACCGCGCCGGACTGGCACAGCAAACTCGCGCCGCACGGCACCGGCATCCGCTCCTTCAACCCACTGGGCATTGCACTGGCCTCCGGCGCCAGCTTTATCGCCCGCGGTTTTTCCGGCGACCCGAACGGCTTGAGCAAATTGATTGTCGAAGGCATTCAGCACAAAGGCTTTTCGTTGATTGAAGTGAAAAGCCCCTGCGTGACCTTCCGCCCCGAAGAAAAGGAATGGCAGAAAACCATGCGCCCGTTGAATGTCGAACCCACGTCCGACGTCATCGAAGCCGCCAAAGCCATTCACGCCAGCGACGGCTTCGATACCGGCATTTTCTATCAGGCCGATTTGCCGATTTACCCGGACGGTGACAGCACGGTCAAAACTGGGCAAACCGAACAAGCCACCTCCGAAGCATTGGCCGACGACCAGGCGCAAACCATCCTGAACCGTATTGAAGAGGGCCATTTGGTATGAACGCACTCCACACCAAAACCCAGCCACGCCCGCACCTGAAAACCAGCCATAAAAACCTGGCCTGGGTGCTGGCGGCCGTCAATGAGATGATTGAAGAATCCATGTACCATTGCCAAACCTTCGGCCACACCTTGCAGGCGCATCACAACCCGAACGCCGCGCGGATTTTCGATTCCATGCTGCCGCATTTCGAATCCGAACAATCCTTCCTGCTGGACAAACTGCCCAAGGTGCAACTGCCGAGCATTCCGCCTTGGGAGATTCCGCATCAGGAATACGAACACCCCGCCATGCGCCTGTTCCAAGCCCATTATCTGATGACCGAAGCCGAAGCCTGGAAACTGATGGGCGAAATGATTCAGGTGCACACCTGTTTTTACAACCAGCTTTTGGAAGAACTGCAACAGGACGAAATCCGCGAACTGCTGCAATCCCTGCAAAAGCACTGCCAGATCTGCCGGGAAATGTGCAAACAGCAAAGCCTCACCATCGAACCACATCCCGAGGATTTGGACCCGCCGAATATCCAAGGATGAAAGGTTAGAAGACTCGAAAGGATAACCCCATGCTTTCCATCTGGTTTCGGAAACTCACCCAAAGAATCCTGCACCCGTCTTTAAGCTGGGTGCTGCCGGTCAAAGGTGTGTATTTCTATGAAACCGACGCCGTGGAAAATCATGGCTTGCTGACGCCGGGCGCCATCGTCACCCTCAAACCGGAACCCGATAATGAATTCGACCGCCATGCCGTGCAAATCTGGCTGAACGGTTCGCCCTGCTTGCTCGGTTACATCCCGCGCAGCCATTCGCGCCGCATCGCCTGGCTGTTGCAACACGCCCAGCTCAAAAGCGCGGAAATCGAATCCGCTTATCGGCAATATCACCGGCTGTATATTTACGTCCGCCTGCAGTTTGACGTTCGCTGGTGGCAAGCCGTGCAATATTGGATTCGATAACTCACACCGCCACCCGCTTCGCGAAACAGTTGCCCGCCCTGCCGAGTTTTGTCACAATGGGCGTTCACATCTTTAACACAGCGAATCACACAAGCCTATGACAACCGACACCAATCTGGAAACCCTCGCCCAACAACTCGATGCCTCCGGCGACTATCAAGTCCTGCGCCGTTTTCAAGCCGTTTCCCAATATCAGGCGCCACAAGGCGACGATTATCATAAAGTCTGCATTATCGACACCGAAACCACCGGACTGGACACCTCGGTGTGCGAAATCATCGAACTGGGTTATCAAGTGGTGGAATTCGATTCGCAAGGCCATTTCTACCGAGTGTTGCTCGCCAAAAACTTCCTCAACGAACCGGAAGGCGAAATCACACCCGAAGTCACCCAAGTGACCGGCCTGACCATGGAAGACGTACAAGGCCACCGCATTCCGTGGGAAGAAGTCGAAGCCGATCTGGCGGACGTGCAACTCTGCGTGGCGCACAACGCCGCTTTCGACCGCCCGGTGGTGGAACGTTATAACGATTTGTTTGTCGAAAAGGTGTGGGGCTGCTCCGCCAGTCAGGTGGACTGGTTTCACCTCGCCAAAGTCGGCTCGCGCAGTCAGGAATTTTTATGCTGGAAAGTCGGGCAGTTTTTCTACGGCGCGCACCGCGCCTTGGACGACGTGCAAGCCCTCACCCATTTGCTGAGTTTCCCGATTTCCGAATCGCAACTGCCCGCCTTCCACTTCCTGCTGGCGTCCGTGCGTCAGCAAAAAGTGCTCATCAAAGCCACCGGCGCGCCGTTTGATTTGAAAGATGCGTTACGCCAACGCGGTTACCGCTGGCAAGTCTCGGAACGCGTCTGGCAAAAAATCTTCGACGCCAGCCAACAGCAAGACGAAATCGCCTGGCTGATTGAAAACAACACCCCCAACCCGGACGTGATTAAAATCAAAGCCACCGATACCTTTTCAGTGCGCGCGCAATAAAAATCACTCGAACCGGCTTGGCAAGTTCATGACTTTTCAGTACTATGCAACCATATAAAATATAATAAAATTGCACTCGCCATAACAATATGACAATCATAGCCCGCTCTAGTCTCGCCCTCTTCTTGACGGTGTTTATGTTCTCGAATCCTGCGCAGGCAGGACGAGATACAAGCAATCCCGATTCATTGACCCCCATTACACTGCAATTAAAGTGGAAACATCAGTTTCAGTTCGCCGGTTACTACGCCGCAATCCAACAAGGGTATTATCGTGACGCCGGTTTAAATGTGACCTTAAAAGAAGCCGGCATCGGACAGGGTCCAATCCAATCCGTACTTTCGGGACAAGCGCAATTCGGCGTCGGCACCAGCGAGGTGTTATTGAATTTTTATGAAAACAGTCCCATTGTGGTGCTGGCGGTCATTATGCAGCACTCGCCTTTGGCACTGGCCGCCTTATCCGATTCCGGCATCGAAAACATTCACCAGCTCGCCAGTCACCCCATTATGATGGAACCCAACTCTCTGGAGCTGATGGCTTACTTGAAGGCCGAAGGGGTCAAGCTTGATAAATTACAACTACAAGATCATCGGCACCGCATCGACGAACTCATTGACGGGCAAGTGGGTTCCATGTCGGTTTACACCACCGACGAGCCGTTCGACTTCAAACAAAAAGACCTTGATGTGCAACTGTTTCGCCCGGTGATGTCGGGCATCGACTTTTACGGCGACAACCTCTTTACCACCAAAAAAATGGTCGAAGCATCCCCGAAAATCGTCGCCGACTTTCTCCAGGCCTCTTTAAAAGGCTGGCAATACGCCATGCAGCATCCGGACGAAATCATCGACCTGATTCTATCCCAATATTCAACCCGAAAAAGCCGCGCGCACCTTGAATACGAAGCCGAACGGATGCGCCAGTTGATGATGCCAGACCTGGTGGAAATCGGTTATATGAACCCCGGTCGCTGGCAGCACATTGCCCATACTTATCATCAACTGGGCATCTTGCCGAAAAAATTCGATGTTGAAGGGATGCTGTATGAACCCGTCGATTTAGATTACGAACACCTCAAACAGCAACTCTATTATGCCGTCGCCATTCTCGTGCTGATATCATTACTGGCCGCCATCGTGTACCGGCAGTTTCACCGCACCAATGTGCGCCGCCAACAGTTTGAAGATTTGTTTCAAAATGCGCCCGTCAGCCTGATCGAGATCGACCAGCAAGGCCTAATTCACCATTGGAACCGCGAAGCCGAAAACACCTTTCAGTATTCGGCTAAAGAAGCCATTCAGCGCAATGTGTATGACTTGCTATTACCCAAACCACAAAATCCATCCATTCCCGACATCATTCAACGCACATTAGCCGAAAAGGTTTTGACTTTTTCTGAAAACGAAAACATTCGTAAAGACGGACAACGAATTCTGTGCAAATGGTCCAATATGCCGTTTGAAACCGGACACAAACATCACAAGCACCTGATTTGCATGGCACAAGACATTACTCAACAAAAAGAGATGCAAACCCAGCTTTATCGGGCCGCACATTATGATGGCCTAACCGGGTTACCGAACCGAACCTTAATTTTAGAACAATTGAAACACACCTTAGACACGGCCATCGCCGACCAAAACTATATGGCGATTCTGTTCATTGACCTAAACGATTTCAAAATCATTAACGACACGCACGGTCATCCAGTGGGTGATGTGGTTTTAAAACACATTGCAGAGCGTTTGCAGTGTTCAATCGGTGAGCATGACCAAGTTGGGCGCTTATCCGGCGACGAGTTTCTAATTATTATCCCCCCCTCCGCCACGCCACCCGACCTGAAACCGATCATGACAGCGATTCATACCAACCTCAAACCCAGCCTTCAAGTAGAAGACTTAACCTTGACTCTGTCCGCCAGCATCGGCTGCAGTGTATTCCCTCAAGACGCAAGCGACATGCAACACCTGATTGCCGTGGCGGACCAAGCCATGTACCGCGAAAAACTGCGCAAGCGCACCGTTTGATTTGAAAGATGCTTTACGCCAACGTGGTTACCGCTGGCAAGTCTCGGAACGCGTCTGGCAAAAAATCCTCGACGCCAGCCAACAACAAGACGAAATCGCCTGGCTGAGCGCCCCCAATCCGGACGTGATTAAAATCAAAGCCACCGATACCTTTTCAGTGCGCGCGCAATAAGCTAAATACAAAAAACGCCCAAGCCTGGGCGTTTTTCAAAACACCCCATTTGCTTTTTTTATCTTAGAGGCCAGTATCCGATAATTTTTTATAAAAACAATATTAAGCTTTATCTGCTTAAACATAGAAACATAGGGATTAATTCCATTACCCGGAATATATTTAACCTCTCCGCTATGCTTTTTTATCATTTCCATATCAAACTCAGACCCTTTTTGCTTACCAATTCTAATATTCGGTTGATTTATAATATAGCTGCTAGCATCCAGTTCTTTGGATATTTTAAGAAAGTCCAGACAAATATCTTCCAAATCCTTCCAACGATGTAAGTACCCATGTTTTATCGCATCTTCAACCACTGAACCTAACGATTTATATTCTGAAAAATAAAAGTTTACAGCAGGCGTAAAGCCATGATCTCTAAGACTAAGTGTAGGCATAAACATATCCTGCATATCATTGAAAGAAAAGTCCTCATTCAATTCCTCGTCTTTCCTATCTGATATTTGACTTGTCACTGGAATCGTATACCTAATATACCGAGTAATGTGCATATCAATAAGCTTACTATAGGCTTCAAACCTTTTCACATCACTAAGGAGCTGTCTTCTTTCTTCTGCTTCCCTTTCAGTTTTTTGTACTTCCATTCCCAGTCTTTGCGAAAGAGCATTCAAAAAAAGTCCAATAAAGACTATTCCAAGCACAGACTCTAGTGCCGTTAACATTTGCGTTAAAGACCCAACAGGAAGCACATCCCCATACCCTAAAGTAGTTATCGTGACGGTGCTAAAATACACGTAAGTGAATAAACTATTAGAATGGGTTCCAATATTTAAATTTTCAGATGGAAGTAGCCCGTAAACCAATGCAAAAATAGGTATTAAGCTAAAATAGATAACCCCATATACAATAGGTTTTTGACCTGTTATTTTTCTTAGCATGCTTTTCTCCTCTAGAGTCTTAAAATTGCTTTATGTAATTGAACTAAATGTCATCAGATGATGTATTTCATACTTCACTCAAACCCAAAGTCGTGTAAGTATCAAAATATACAAAAGTCACCAAGCCTGCTGGTGGTTTTAATAATTCAATTTAACTGGTACAAAGCCCTTCTTTCTGGCTTCTCGGCCACTTTTTGATTTGCAGTTCGCGCTTTAAAGCTTGGCTTTTGTCGGGGTGGTTTTCGGAATAGACCAGTTGGCAGGGGCGGCGGCCTTGGGTGTATTTGGCGCCGCCGTTAATTTCGCCATTGTGTTGGCGCAGTCGGCGTGGCAGGTCGTTGGTGATGCCGCAATAGAGGGTGTTGTCGGCGCAGCGTAATAAATAAACTTGCCAGTCGTTTTTAGAGGTTTCGGTTGTTTGCGTTTCGTCAGTCATCTTTGGAAACGCTGGGCGGAATATCAAACACCTTGGCGACACCGCGGCCGCGCACATCGGCGGCAGCTTGCAAGCCGTTGTCGTCCTGCACAATCAATTGCACATCGCCCAAGTAATTACCGCGTTTCAAACGGTAACCCATCAATTCCAACGCCTGACGAGTGTCGGTGTCGAGTTCAGGGTGGTATTGAATCAAATCCTTCGGCAGTAATTGATGATGCACGCGCGTGGCGTCCACCGCTTGCTGGGCGGGCATTTTGCGATCCACCACATTGACGATGGTTTGGAACACGGACGTGATAATGGAGGAACCGCCCGGTGTGCCGACCACGACTTCCGCTTGATTGTCCTTGACCAGAATGGTCGGCGACATGGAGGATAACATGCGTTTTTCCGGCGCGATTTCATTGGCTTTGCCGCCAACCACGCCGAACACATTCGCCACGCCGGGTTTGGTGCTGAAGTCGTCCATCTCGTCGTTCATCAGGAAACCGGCACCGGACACCACCACCCCGCTGCCGAACGGCATATTCAAGGTATAAGTATTCGACACCGCATTCCCGTCGCCGTCCACCACCGAGAAATGCGTGGTATCGGGCGATTCGCCCAGGCCTGGTTGAATTTGTTCCGATTCGGAAATCTCGTCCATTTTCACTTCGCCGGCGCGGCGTTGCAGATAGGCATCCGAAATCAATTGCTGAATCGGCACCTCGACGAAATCCGGGTCGCCTAGATATTTGGCGCGGTCGGCATAGACGCGTTTTTCCATTTCCGCATAAAAGTGGGCGCGCGTGGCATCCGGCGGGATACCGGCTTTGTCCATCGACACCAGTGCGTCTTGGAACTCGTCGTCCAGCAAGGCTTTCATTTTCAGCAATTGCACGATGGCGATGCCGCCGGAGCTGGGCGGCGCGGCGGAAATGATTTCACGCCCTTTCCATTCGGCGACAATCGGCTGACGCCATTTTACGCGGTAATCGGCCAAATCCTGCCGGGTAATCAAACCGCCGTTGGACTGCATTTCCTTGACCAGTAAATCGGCGGTTTCCCCGAAATAAAAATCGTAAGGCCCGAGTTTGGCGATGCGCTTCAGGGTTTCCGCCAACTCCGGTTGCTTGAAGGTTTGCCCGGCTTTCAGATGACCGAAATAGGTTTTGAAATTAAGCGGTTGTTTGGATTTGTCGGCAATCCAGTTTTGATACCATTGAGCGACTTTGACCAGATGCTCGGACACCACAAAACCGTTTTCGGCGTAATCAATCGCCGGTTGCACCAGCATCCACCACGGCATGGAACCGAACTTTTGATGCGCTTCCCACAAACCCAACACCGTGCCCGGTACGCCGGAGGCTTTGTAGCCGACCAGAGATTGATACGGAATCACGCGTTTTTTGGCGTCCAGATACAAATCGCGATGCGCGGCTTGCGGGGCTTTTTCGCGGTAATCGAGAAAATACGCTTGCTGATTCTTTTGCGCCGCGTCAGCCGAGGATTTCGACTTAGGAAAATACAAGGTCATAAAACCACCGCCGCCCAGGTTTCCGGCCTCGGGATAGGTCACCGCCAAGGTCAGGGCCGCGGCAATGGAAGCGTCCATCGCATTACCGCCGCGTTGCAGAACCTGCTGGGCGACTTTGGCGCTGTATTCGTCCGGCATGGCGACGGCGGCTTGTTTGGTCGGCGTGGCTTGTGCGGCCTGAACGCCACCCCAAACCGCAACGGACACCACCAAAAACGAAACGACTTGTAACATTCGACGCATGAACAACATCCTGTTTTATCTTCTTATTTTTAAACAATCCGCCTATTGTAACAAACCTTATTTTTGTTACGGTTTTATCCGTTTCGCCGATTTAACAAATTCAATAGTCCATCCGAAAAACCACCAGGCCGGGTCAAAACCGAGATAACCGTTTGCGGGTTTAACCCTCATTGTCCGAACCGGAGATTTGCGTGACGAAATAATTGTAGAACTGTTTCGCCACCCGGCCACTGCGCCCGCCGCGAGCGGTGGCAAAATTAATGGCTTCACGATGCAACATTTCACGGTCGCCCGCATAGTCGGTAAACAATCGGTCCACCATTTGCAGATATTGGTCCTGCGGCGGCGCGTAAAAGGACAAACGTAAACCGAAGCGATCCGCCAGCGAAGTGCTTTCTTCGACGGTATCGCCGTGATGGATTTCACCATTCGGGCCAAGTGTGGCGGCCAGATTGTCCTGCATTTTTTCGCTGACCAAATGGCGACGATTCGACGTGGCCATCATTAGAATATTTTCCGGCGGGCGCTCAATGGAGCCTTCCATCAACACTTTTAAATACCGATAGCGCGGATCACCGGCTTCAAAGGTCAGGTCATCACAATACAGCAGGAAGCGCCACGGCAACTCGCGCAATAAGTCGCTGATTTCCGGCAGGTCGTCGATGTCTTGTTTTTCCACTTCGACCACGCGAAGTTTTTGATCGCCATAAGTGTTCAACGCGGCTTTGACCAACGACGATTTGCCCGTACCACGCGCGCCCCACAGCAACACATGGTTACGCGGTCGGCCGTCCAGAAACTGTTCGAGGTTTTGACGGAATTCGGCTTTTTGGGTGTCGATGCCCAGCAAGTCGTCCATTGCGATGGTGTCCAAATCGGAGACGGCGCGTAAACGCCCTTTTTTACCGCGCCAAACGGCGGCGTAGGTCTTTTTCCAGTTGATGTCTTTTGCCATGATTCTTTACGCTGAATGTGTGTGAACGTCGGATGAAACGGTGCTTAAAAGAGTATTTTAAATTCATTTGAACTCTCTTGGGCGGATTGAATCATCATAGCGCAAATTCGCGGCAAGACAAACGCAAAAACAATGGGGAAATCAATTTGAGAGAGGGGGAAGAAAAAGGCCGGTGAACCGAAGTCCACCGGTTGACATTACGTCAAGGAAGGATTGCCAGAATTATTGGTAATCAATATACGAATGGTTTTCGTGATAGAACGAATAAACAATCACGCCAAGCGTCACCAATACGGACAAACCAAGAATCAATCCGATCATGGTTGGATTATTCGCAAACGTGAAGTAGGCCGTGGCCCCTTCCCAACTGGTAATTGGACTCGCATTCATCGTATTTCTCCTTTATTACGTTGAATATTACTCTGAATTAAATTAAGCGGTTTTTCCGACGGAAACACCGGAATCGTCTTTGCCGTTATAAGCCGGAACCGATTCAGGGTAGGCTTGCAACGGCACTTCAACGATATCCAAACCGGCCATTTCGGCTTTCGGTGGCACACGCAACAAACCGAACTTCGCTAGTACCAACGATACAAAGTATCCAGGAATGAAGCCGACCAGTGCCATGACAACCGCACTTTGCAATTGACCCATGAAGGAAACATTCGGCGCACCTTCGACCACATTCGGGAAGCCACTGAACACGCCCAACATCAACAAACCGACCACACCACTGGCGCCGTGCACACCGAAGGCACCGACCGGATCGTCGAGTTTGAAACGCGAGGACAGTATCTTATCGACCATTGGCGCAACGGCACCACCGATGAAGGCGATCAGGAACGCAAGCGGTGGATAATAAAGATCCAGACCTGGCGCGGAAGCCACGATACCGGCAATCGCACCGGACAACATCCAGAACGGCTGACGTGTCATGACATAAGCCCCGATAATCCCGCCGGCAATCGCCATCAAGGTGTTGAAACTAATCGCGGAAAGTGTGGTTTCGTTACCGAAAATAGACGTCCATTGCGCGCCCGGCATATAGATGATACAACCGCCCAGGAAACCGAAGAAACCGACCACGATCAACATCAAACCGATCATACTCATCGGTACGCTGTGACCGACAATCGTATTCACTTCGCCCTTCGGACCGAATCGACCGATACGTGCGCCCAGATTCAGCAACACACCCAAGGCAAAGAAACCTGCGACCATGTGCACGGCACCGGCGGCACCAAAGTCATGATAACCCCATTCGGTGGTCAACCAACCGGTTGGGTGCCAGCCCCAAGACGCGGCCAAAATCCACACCACAGACCCCAGCAGAACCGCCAGAACCAGGAAGGAACTCATGCGGATACGCTCGATGACCGCGCCCGAGAAAATCGACGCCGTGGTCGCTGCGAACAGCACGAAAGCACCCCAGAAGATACCGGAGGCATTATCCGACAAGTTCGGCCCCATATTTTCCGACCAAGGCAACCCGGCGGCGCCTGCTTCGAAATCCGGAACGAACCCGTTGTACATACTCAAATAAATCCACCATCCGATGAAAAAGAAAGTGGGAACCATAAACGCAAACGCCAGAATATTCTTAACCCCGGACGCCAATGCGTTCTTAAGACGGGACGCGCCCATCTCATAGGCCAGGAAACCGACGTGAATAATGACCATCAGACCGGTACAGAACCAATAGAAAATTTCCATATTGATTGTATCGGACATTTCAATCATCGCCTGTAAACTGGCTAATGTAGGTGCTGATTGCTCCATAATTGAAACCTCTTAAAGTTGATTAAAGGACCCATCTAATCACTCAAAAAAACTCAATCCCGATACGCGGTGCGTTTCGAATCTCAATTTTTTCGAACAACTTCCTCAGGTCTAACACGACACGCCGAGCATCCAAAACCGAACCTTTCCCGACAATGCCAAACAAAACCGCCCCTTTTGGAACGCTCAAAACAACACGTTTTTAACCACCTTTAAAGCCCCCGATGACTGAAAATGGCATCCAAACGCAAGCCACAAAACCAATGCCTGTCAGCATTGCAAATAAATGATGTCGCCTTCGTCGGCCCCCTGACATCACTTAAATTCATTGAAATGGAGCAAGATAAGCCCCATTTACGGATTAACTTCTCACCCGGGTCCGTTCCGGGTCGTAAAACGGCAAAGCCACTACTTTGGCCGGAATGCGTTTTTGCTGCCCGTCCAACTGCCCGACTTCCAGCTCGGTATCCACCGCGGCGAAGTCCGGCGCCAAACGGCACAGCGCAATCTGTTTTTTCAAAATCGGCGAAAAGGTCGCGCTGGTGACGACACCGACCGGGAAACGCCCGTTATAAACCTTATCGCCGTGATGCACTGGTTCATTGCTTTGCACCGCCAGCCCCATCAATTTATGACGGCTTTCCGGTGCCTGACGCTCAATCGCCTGGCGCCCGACAAAATCTTCATCGTTGGTTTTCAGCGGCGTGGTAAAGCCGATGCCTGCTTCAAACGGATTGGTTTCCGGGCAGAATTCATGCTCGGCGAAAATCAAACCGGCTTCGATACGCAGCTTATCCAGCGCATCGAACCCCAACGGAGCGATGCCGTACGCCTGACCGGCTTCCCAAATCACATCCCACAAGGTTTCCGCATCGTCCGGGTGGCACCAGACTTCAAATCCCAGTTCCCCGGTGTAACCGGTACGGGACACCATCACCGGCGTTCCGGTCGGCCCACCGAGGCGTCCGATGGTGAAATGGAACCAGGCCAGGTCGGCCACATCCGTTTGGTGTTCGGGCGTCCAAATCAGTTCTTGCAACAGCGCCCGGCTGTTTGGCCCTTGCACGGCGACATTGTGGAGCTGGTCGGTCGATTCCCGCACCGTGACCCGATGCCCGGTTTTCTCCGCCAACTCGCGCAACCATTTGCCGGTATAAGGATCACCACACACCCAACGGAACGCTTGGTCGCTCATTTTGAACAAGGTGCCGTCGTCGATCATGCCGCCGGTTTCATTGCAAATCGCCGAATAAACGATTTCACCCACCGAAACGCGTCGGACATTACGGGTAATGGCATACTGCATGAACACTTCGGCATCCGAACCGACCACTTCGAACTTGCGCAGCGGAGTCAGGTCAATCATGGCGACCTTTTCACGGCACGCCAGATATTCGGCATTGACGCCCCAGCCTTCGTATTCGGTCGCCACCCAGTACCCCCGGTATTCGGCAAAATGTTTGGTGAGTTTCGACGTTCGACTGTGAAAGCCGGTTTGTTTGGTCATGCGGGACAACTCCTCTGGAATGGTTCGATAAGCGATGGAACGGGTAAATTGTTCGTTCTCATCGTAGATTCGGACATGAATGTCGGTCGGGTGCCAACCGTTGGCCGGGTCGATGTCATCCGGACAGGCCGACGAGGCACACAACAAATCCCGATTGGCTTTCAACAAAACGTAATCGCCGGGACGAGACCAGGGTTCCGCAAACCCGATGGTGCCGCACGGCTCGACATAGGTATTGAAAAAGAAATTAATCGCCGGCCAGCCACTGCGCGGCTGGATACCGTATTTTTTCAAAGCGTTGTTGAAGTTCTCGGTACAACTGATGTGACCGAAGTACCCCTGGTCTTCATAAAACTTCGGACTGCAGGCGAACAGGAAGCTGTCGTGACACCCGACCGTATCCTGAACCACTTCCAGCATGGTCTGCTGGTCTTCGTCCATAAACTTGGAAAACAGGCCCGGTTGCGGTAAGGACAAACCCATATTGGTTCGGGTCGCGGTGCCGTCAATCATCTTTTCTTGCCCGGCATCCAATGCGGCCTTATCAAACGCGATGAAGTCGGAGCTTTGTTTGCCTTGCACGTCGATGATTTGAATCCACTGCCCGGCTTTCACTTCATAAGTGCGTGCGCTGCTGTGAGGAACGCGGATTTCCTGTACCGGTTCGGCCAGCGGTTCCGGCAAATCAACCGGCGCCTGGGCATAATGCACCACCTTCAATTCGGTGGTCGGCTGATGGGCATTCACCGCCATGTTGTCACCCGCGGCGACCACCACCAGTTTGACGTCCTGTTCGGGTGAAATATCCGGTAAAGTTTGCGCGGTAAACGTGTAGGCGTCACTCAAGGCCGTCTCTTTCACCTGCCAGCTCTGAAACTGCTCTTTCAAACGTTCAGAAGCCTGACCGTTGGCGGCCATCAGATTTAGGGTGCCATTCGCCGGACCGACCGTCACGGCGTCCGAAACCGGTAACCGATAACCGCTGTCGGAGGCGAAGAACACTTCACATCCCTGACAACCGTCGACCGAAGCCACTTGCACCCGATCACCCGCTTGGACCGACAGACAGATGGCGTCCTGTCCGGGAATGCGGTACTCCTTTACATAGGCATGTGTTTGCATCATGATGTTGCTCTCACTGTGCTCAATAAACGATTTGGTACATAACAGCGCATTTGCACTCAATCAGTGCGATTTTGGAAAAAAGACGATGTTTCTTTTTCCTTCAAATCGCAGACCTCCAACCCGATTTATTGATTCCTGATAATAAACAAAATTTACTGATATGATTTATTATTCAAGGACTTTGCACAATACTCCGTTGGCAGTAACCCCAATGGAGTAGGCCTGAATTCCGCTCCATGGCATGTTTGGTGCTTCTTCTCGTATCTAGGTAATAAATTGCACAATCAATGAGCCAAAAAGGTGAGCAAGGTGAGTCGGAATGGTTAACCTGGGACAACTGTTATCGTTCAACATTTCCACACTTTGGCATCGTTCCGCCCGCAAAACAGCATCTCGCGCCTTAAACTCGCTCGATTATTCCGATATCGCCTTCCAATTGGCGACCACCGACAACCTGAAACGTTTGCTACCCAGCTTGCTTTCTCAGAGCGCTCTGCAAGACCAGTGCAGTGCCGAACTGCCTTATTACGACAGTCTGTTCATCCTGACGCCCTTGGCCGGTCATAAATACCATGTGCATGCCCCCGCCCTCCTGCCCCCGAACCCACAACTGATGAATTATTTTGAATCGCTACGCATCCGCACGCCGGGGCACAGCAATTCACAACGCATCGACCAGGTGGGCGCACACAATATTGTGTTTTTCCCGCTGCAAAATCGTGAAAGCCATGAAGAAGCCTACCTGGTGGTGGTCTTCAAAGGTCCGATTCCCAGAGACAATCACGCCGCCAACCTACTACGCCCATTACGCAATGCGCTACAGAAAGGGCTACAGGCACATCAAAAACATCAACAGCAAATCGACCAGGCGGTGCAGCAGGAACGTGAAGCCCAAGCCGCCGATTTGCACGACTCCATTGCACAGATACTGAGTTATCTCAAAATGCGAGCTTACACCTTAAACAGTGCGTGCCTGGAACTCGAGGACCCAACCTTCCGAAAACTGAGCAAAGACATTGAACAGCAAATCGGGTTTGCACACCGCTTGACCCGCGAAATAATTTCATCCTCCCGCGTGACCTATGAGGAAACGCATCTTTCAAGCGCCATCGAAAACACCATGAATGAATTCGAACAGCTTTCCGGCATCGTCTTCGAGCTGGACAACCGGGCGAAAGAACCGCTGGAGACTGTCTCGCACCCGAATGAAGTGCTATTCATCGTGCGTGAAGCGCTGTGCAATCTGGTGCGGCACTCTCATGCCTCACACACGCGAATCGTCATTACCCATCGCGCCGATGTCGGCGTCAGCATCACCGTGGAAGATAACGGTATCGGTATCCGCCCGAACCCCGCCCGCAAGGACAGCTTCGGGCTCCGCATAATGGAAGAACGCGCCCGCAAGCTGGGCGCCAAATTACAAATCGAAACGCGTCAGCAAGGTGGCACGCGCGTTTGCTTACGGCTACCAAGGAAAAACTGACACCATGAAATCCCCTACGACAGCGAATGCCATCGTCGTCGACGACCACCCATTATTTCGGCGCGGCGTCGTCGAACTGCTGAATGAAAGCGACCGTTTTGACGTCATGCAATCCTACGGATCGGCATTGGAATTGATTGAAGACATGCCGGAGATACCGCCGGACTTACTGCTACTGGATTTGCAAATGCCCGATATGAGTGGTATCGAAGCGCTGAAAGCCCTTCGCCCGCAACTGACTGACACCAAAATCGTTATGCTGACGGTGTCGATGGACAGCCAAAGCCTGATGGAAGCCATCAGCATCGGTGCCGATGGCTATCTGTTGAAGGACACCGACTCCGAACAGATTCTCGACCACCTGTCGGCGGTGCTGGCCGGAAAAATCGCCATCGACGAATCCGCGGTGACCTTGCTGGCCCAAGGCATTCGCACCCAAGGCCAACCAGCGCCAACGCAACGCGAACCCGAAAACCACGAAGACATTCTCAACGAACTGACCGAACGCGAACGCCAAACACTGGAATTGATTTCAAAAGGCCTCAGCAACAAGCTAATTGCCCGAGAACTCGGCATCAGCGACGGTACGGTCAAAGTCTACGTTAAAAATCTGCTGCGCAAACTTGACCTGCATTCCCGATTGGAGCTGGCGGCCTGGAATCATCGCCTGAAAGCGTCGCAAACGGACGAATCGTCATGACCGCGTGGCTGCAAAGCGCGGCCGATTGGCTGCGAAGCCCTCACAGTTTGAACCTGGAGACGCTGATCGACAGCCTCAACGACGCCGTCATCGTCATCGAAAAACACAATCGGTTGCAGTACGCCAACCGCCATTGGTCTCAGTTGACGGGCCACGCTTCCGCCGACTGTCAGCATCAACCCTTCACCCAATTCATTCACCCGGAAGATCGCGTCAACTGGCAAATTGCTTTCCAGAAATTTCACCAGGCCTGCGACAGCCAATTATTATGGCTACGCATTCTCGATAAGGAGGATGTGGTGCATTGGTGCGAAATACGGGTGCAACCGCTGTTGCCAAACCGGCCTTATCCGTTAAGCGCCACTTTGTGCGACATCACCCCGCAAATCCGTTCCGACCAAATCAAGGAAGCCCGTTACCGCAGCCTGAACCGTTTAGTCGACCGGGTGCCCGCGATGATTTACCGCTCCCGCAACAACATTCACTGGACCATGGAGTTTGTCAGCGACGGTTGCCGGGAGCTGACCGGTTACACGCCGGAAAAAATGATTAACAATGCCGAACTGTCTTACGGTTCGCTGATTCACGACGACGACCAGGAAGACGTCTGGTGCAATGTCCAAAAAGCCATACAGGACAACCGTTGCTTTGAAATTACTTACCGTTTGCGCCACGCGGACGGCCATACCCGCCAAGTGTACGAAAAAGGCTGTGCCATTTATTCCGATACCGGTTCCATTCTCGGCATCGAAGGCGTGATTTTCGCCTTGGACAACGTGCTTTAACACATCACCTACCCCACTCGTACTACCCCGTTACCCTTTTAGAGTTACTAACTCTTAGGAATACCGAACCCCGGCTAAATCCATTAACTTATCTCCTAACGAAACAAAGAAACTTTTTTTCTTTAAAAGAAACGTCGTTTCATTACCACACTTATTTCATTAGGTTTCATTAGGAGACATCACCATGACAAAACGTGTCGCGATTATCGGCGCCGGGCCTAGCGGACTGGCACAATTGAGAGCTTTCCAATCCGCCCAATCCAAAGGCGCAGACATTCCGGAACTGGTTTGTTTTGAGAAACAAAGCGATTGGGGCGGTTTGTGGAATTACACCTGGCGCACCGGGCTGGACGAAAACGGCGAGCCGGTGCATTGCAGTATGTATCGTTATCTATGGTCAAACGGCCCGAAGGAGTGTTTGGAGTTCGCGGATTACACCTTCGACGAGCATTTCGGCAAGCCCATCGCCTCTTACCCGCCGCGTGAAGTGTTGTGGGATTACATTAAAGGCCGAGTCGAAAAAGCCGGTGTCCGGGATTACATCCGTTTCAACACCGTGGTCCGTAACGTTTCATACGACGACGACGCCGAAACCTTCACCGTCACGGTTCAAGACCACAATGAAGACAAGATCTATTCCGAAGAATTCGACTATGTGATTTCCGCCTCCGGTCACTTTTCCACACCCAAAGTGCCGGATTTTGAAGGCTTCCAGACCTTCGGCGGCCGCATCCTGCACGCCCACGATTTCCGCGACGCCTTGGAATTCAAAGACAAGGATATTCTATTGGTCGGCGCCAGTTACTCGGCAGAAGACATCGGGTCGCAGTGTTATAAATACGGCGCCAAAAGTATTATCACTTGCTACCGTTCGGCACCGATGGGCTATAAGTGGCCGGAAAACTGGGACGAAAAACCGCTTTTGGAGCGTGTTGACACCCACCGCGCCTATTTCGCCGACGGCAGTTCCAAGAAAATCGACGCCATTATCCTGTGCACCGGCTATTTACACCACTTCCCATACCTGCCGGACTCCCTGCGTTTGGTGACGGACAACCGACTTTGGCCGCTTGACCTGTATAAAGGCGTGGTCTGGGAAAACAATCCGAAATTCTTTTATCTCGGTATGCAAGACCAGTGGTACACCTTCAATATGTTCGACGCCCAGGCCTGGTATGTCCGCGACGTGATTCTCGGACGCATTCCGTTGCCGAGCAAAGCGGAAATGACCCAAAACTCCCAGGCCTGGCGGGAAAAGGAATTGACGCTGGAAACCGCGGAAGAAATGTACACCTTCCAAGGCGATTACATTCAGGAACTGATCGACGCCACCGATTATCCGTCTTTCGACATTCCGGCCGTCAACCAGACCTTCTTAGAGTGGAAACACCACAAGAAGGAAAACATCATGACCTTCCGCGATCATTCTTACCGCTCTTTGATGACCGGCACCATGTCGCCGAAACATCACACACCGTGGATTGATGCACTGGACGATTCGCTTGAAGCGTATCTCGCGGACGGTCCACAGGACGAAAAACTCGCCGCCAACCAATGAACCCGGTCAGACATCAGGAGACGTTTATGCAACCCGTTCCCAGTATCAAAAGTCGGCCGGTCTATGAAGACATCGGCATTGACCCGGCCGTGCAAAAACATCTGTTCATCGCGCAAACCGGCAGCTTCGACAAATTGGCGAAACTCTACCAGGCCTGCCCGAGTGATAAAAGTTGCTGGATTGTCGGCGACGACACTCAGGAAAGCCTGCCCGACAACAGCCGTTTCGTTTCGCAGGACGGCATCGACACGGTGTTCGGCGAACAGTTCGCCGACCTGCCGATTTCCAGCCACATCTATGTGGCCGGGCAAAACGAGTCTTTTTTGTGGGACATCCACAACCTCGCCACCCGGGCCGGACTGGCGTCGGAACAGGTGAAGATGTTCGAACCTGTCACCAACCAGAGACGGCTGTTCTGCACCCATTGTTACACCCTCACCGAGGGCGTGACCCATTCGCCTTACGAATGCCCGGGCTGCGGTCGCTTACTCTTGGTTCGCGACCATTTCTCCCGCATCCATGCGGCCTATGTCGGCGTCATCATCAATGCGGAAGACCCGAACGACATTCCCGAAACAGAGGAGTTGAGCTAATGAGTGCCGCTATGAAAGTCCATGTCAGCGCCATCCGTAAAGTGGCGCCGACCATCAAGGAA
Source organism: Thiomicrospira sp. XS5 (assembly GCF_001507555.1). Classification (NCBI taxonomy): domain Bacteria; kingdom Pseudomonadati; phylum Pseudomonadota; class Gammaproteobacteria; order Thiotrichales; family Piscirickettsiaceae; genus Thiomicrospira; species Thiomicrospira sp. XS5. Next base: position 40,283 of record NZ_LQBO01000002.1, read on the forward strand.
TTCATCTTGACGCCGGCTGACGGTGAATTCTTTCCCTTTTCACCCGGTTCCCACATCGTGGTGGAAATGCAGACCGACAGCAAAACCATCCGCAACGCTTACTCCTTGTTGAGCGATCCGATGGACAACCGTCAATACCGCATAGCGGTTCGCTTGCAACCCGAATCGCGTGGCGGTTCCGAGTTCATGCATCATGAAGTGCATGAAGGCGACGAATTGACGATTACACCGCCGAACAACCTGTTCTCGCCGGACTGGCGTGCCAAGAAACACGTGTTCTTCGCCGGAGGCGTCGGCATCACACCCTTTATGTCGTACATCCCGGAAATGCTGCGCCGCGGCGCGGACTTCGAACTGCACTACATGTATCGCAGCACTCAGACAGGCGCCTATGTGGAAGCGCTTCGCGACCTGATCGGCGAGCGTTTGCACACCTACGACTCCATCACCTCCAGCCGGGCGGAAATCGCCGACATCATGGCCCATTGCCCGCAAGGCACGCACCTTTACATTTGCGGCCCGGAATCGTTGATCGACACGGTGCGTTACCGCGGTCAACAAACCGGCTGGCCGGCGTCCCACATCCATTACGAAGCCTTTGCCGCGCCCAAACCCGGTAAACCCTTTGTGGCGGAATTGAAGAAATCCGGCAAAACCATTTATGTACCGGAAGACCAATCGCTTCTGGAAGCCCTGGAGGCCAACGAAGTAGAGATACCGAACCTGTGCCGTGGCGGCGTTTGCGGCCAGTGCAGGAGTCCGGTATTGGATGGCGATATCGAACATCGGGATGAGTTCCTATCCGAAAAAGAAAAGTCCGACAACCGCTGCATTATGCCTTGCGTGTCACGCGCCAAGTCCAGTCGGTTACACCTAGACATTTAATCAAAGGAAATTGACGATGAGATTAGCCCCAAAACCCGTACAAACTTTCCGCGACGACTTCACTTACACCAACAGTGACGAAGCCATCAAACGCTTTCCGTTCCCGTTTCCGGAAGACGAATACATGTATTCGGTCAATATCGAACCCCACACCCTGCCCGGACCGGAAGGGTCGGTCTACGAACACCTGTTCGACATCGACGAACACTACCTGTCGGAAATGGCGGAACGCAAACAGGTTCTGGCCGAAAACCCGAAACGCTGCCTGGCCATGGACCACATGGATCTTGCCTGTTGGGATTTCATCGACCGCGCCATGACGACCATGTCGCAGGATTACCCGAATTATTTCACGTTAGAAAAAGATGGAGAACATTGGACATGGGAAAACAAACTACTCGGCATCAAAGACACCTTCACCTTCGGCGACAGCCGAACGCTACCGCACCCCCCGATGGAATACATGGGCTGTCAGGTGCAAGGCGATATCGCCCTGCTCGATCAACGGGACAACGACCTGTTTATGGACGCGGGCATCATCACCTGCCCGGCGGATTGGTCTCTAGCGTTCGACGCTGGTATGAGCTTTTCGCAATGGCATGGTCCAGTCCCTCTGGCGCATGAAGCCGGCATCTTCGAACGGGCCCTGAAATACCTGAACGCCATCCCGGTCGACCAACCGGTGCGTCGTTTGAACTGGACATTAACCATCAACGCCCGCATGGACACCTCACCGGAAACCTATCCGAATTGGGGTACCGACCGCGACAGCGTCACGCCGGAAAACGTCGGCGAAAAAGTCTATCTGCGTGTCGAACTTCAGGTGCTGGATCGCATGCCGCGAAGCAATGCGCTGATGTTCAGCATCCGCACGTATCTGATCAGCATGAACGACCTGGTCACCAACCCGGAATGGGCCAAACGCATGCACCGCGTCATGAAAACCCTGCCGGAAGAGTTGATTGAATACAAAGGCCTAACCCGCTATCACTCCACCCTATTGGATTGGCTGAAACAGTTCGATTTGGAAAACTGATACACACGAATCATTGTTTACCCGCTCGGCGGCAGCGTCGGGCGATTTTTATCACGCACTCAAAGTAGTAAAGGAGAACGTCATGGCGATGACACATTACCCACAAGCGACGAAACGTACCGAAATCCCGAGCATGGGCGTTAATAACTGCAATGCCTTCCTAACGGATTTGGTGGTTTCCGAAGACCCGGACAAGACCATTGTCGGCGGTTTTTTCAAAATGGAGAAATCCGATGAGCCGTTGGTGTACACCTACACCTATCATGAAATGAAAATCATCGTCGAAGGCGAAATGATCATTTCCGACGAAACCGGTCAAGAAGTCCATGCCCGAGTCGGGGATGTCTTTCATTTCCCGAAAGGCAGCGTCATCACCTTCCAGTCCCCTAGCGTCGGGTTAGGTTTCTTCTGCGGCCAACGTCGCGAAGGCGAAGGCTAAGTGAATTAGCAACCGCACAAAATAAAAAACGGCCAGGTCTGGCCGTTTTTGAAGGTGAATCAAACCGGGTGGTTTATTCGGTTCTGTCCGTCACTTCCACCAGGTGATAACCGAATTGGGTCTTGATTGGCCCTTCCAAAGAACCGACCTCGGCCGAAAAACAGACCTTATCAAATTCCGGCACCATCATGCCCGGTCCGAATTGCCCCAAATCTCCGCCACTACGGCTGGATGGACACTGAGAATTATCACGCGCCACATCGGCGAAATCCGCACCCTCTTCAATTTGTTTTTTCAACGCCAACGCTTTCTCTTCGGTATCGACAAGAATGTGTCTCGCGGTCGCTAATGCCATTTTTACTTTCCTTTTCATTTCGATGGTTCCCGGCATCCGGTTTCGATATCCGAAAAGCCAAAGATCACCATCATTTTTTCAATCAATCATTGCTTCAGTTCGCATATAATACCCCAATATGAAAAATGAATCATCCGACAAAACCGCCATGCACTTTGCACAGGTTCCCATGCAGTCGGTCGGCCCGTTCAAACTCATCGGCGAGGTGGACACCGACGACCTGATGGTGCCCATGGCGACGTATGAATCACCGCTCTGGCCCTCCGTGGCCCGTGGCGCCCGCGTGACCCATCGTGCCGGCGGCATTCGCGTCACCGTCATCGACGAGCGCATGACCCGCTCGGTCTTGCTGGAAGCGCCAAATGCCGAAGTCGCTCTGCGCGACTACCGCGCCCTGCAACAACGCCAGGACGACTTGCAAGCCGTGGTATCGGAATCCAGCCGCTTCGCGAAACTGCTGGACACTCATGTGCAAATTGTCGGCAAACTGATTTATTTACGCTTGGAATTCCATACTGGCGACGCCTCCGGCCATAACATGGTCACCAATGCCGCCGACCGTTTAATTCCTTGGATTCTGCAACAGTATCCGGAACTGGATTACGTTTCTATTTCGGCCAATTACTGCACGGACAAGAAAGTCTCCGCCGTCAACGGCATTCTGGGGCGCGGTAAAAACGTGGTGTGTGAAACCACCATCCCTCGCAAACTCTGTCAGCGTTTTCTGAAAACCACCCCCGAAGCGCTGGTGGATTTGCATATTAAAAAAGACCTGATCGGCAGCATCGTTTCCGGCGGCTTGCGCAGCGCCAACGCCCATGTGGCGAATATGCTGCTCGGCTTTTACCTCGCCACCGGCCAGGATGCCGCCAATATCGTCGAAGGTTCGCAAGCCATCAACCACGCCGAAGTCACGCCGGACGGCGATTTGTATTTTTCCACCAGTCTGCCGAACTTGATTGTCGGCACCGTCGGTAACGGCAAAGGCTTGGACTTCGTTTTGGACAACCTCAAGCAACTCGGCTGTAACGACGAAACCGCCAGGCCTGGTCAAAATGCCCGTCGCCTGGCCTGCATCGCCGGCGCCACCGCTTTATGCGGCGAGCTGTCCTTGCTGGCCGCGCAAACCAATCCCGGCGAATTAATGGCCGCGCATTTGAAACTCGAACGCCAAGCAGATTCCGATTAACGGCACCCCCATGACCGATTCGAATATCACACAGCGCAAGCAGGATCACATCCATTTTCTTTTGCAGGATGCCGAGATCGAGCGGGGCCAATCCGGCTTCGAAGACATCCGCCTGACCCATCGCGGCCTGCCGGAATGCGATTTCGCCGACATCGACAGTAGCACCGACTTTCTCGGCAAGACCTTGTCCAGCCCATTACTGATTTCCTCCATGACCGGCGGCGCAGCCGCCACATTGCAAGCCATCAACCGTCGTCTGGCTGAAGCCGCCGAAAACGCCGGTGTGGCGATGGCGGTCGGTTCGCAGCGCGCCATGATTCAAGACTCACAGGCCCGCGCCAGCTTCGAACTGCGCCAATACGCACCGACCATACCGCTGATTGCCAATATGGGGGCAGTGCAGTTGAATTACGGTTTCGGCCTCGACGAGGCGCAACGCATGGTGGACGTATTGGAAGCCGATGCGCTTTACCTGCACCTCAACCCCTTGCAGGAAGTCATCCAACCGGAAGGCAACACCAACTTCGCCCAATTGACCGATAAAATCGCACAACTCGCCAAGGCCTTACCGGTGCCCATCATTTTGAAAGAAGTCGGCTGCGGCTTATCCGCCAAAGACATCGAACTCGGTTTGTCGGCCGGCATTCAGTGGTTCGATTTGGCCGGGCGCGGCGGCACTTCCTGGAGCCGAATCGAAGCGCACCGTGCGCATTCCAGCCAGTTGGCCAGCCTGGGCGAAACCTTCCAAGATTGGGGCCTGACCACGCCGCAAGCCCTGTTGCAAGCCCGCCCGTTTCAGGATCAGGCACACTTTATTGCCAGTGGCGGAATTCGCAATGGCATCGACATGATTAAATCGGTTATAATGGGCGGCCAAATTTGCGGGGTAGCGGCGCCGTTGCTGAAACCGGCCATGGATTCCACCGTTGCAACCCAAGCAAAAATAGAACAACTAAAACAGGAATTCCGCACCGCGCAATTCCTGCTGGGCGCGCCGACACTGGCGGATGTATTTTTAAACGATTCACTGATAGAGCCGTAACGGAATTTCCTTTTAACGCATGAAAGTAGGTATTGATCTCATTCACTTCGCGACCTCGGATTACGCCCTGGGGCTGGACACCTTTGCCGAGGAAAAAGGAACCGACGTCAACAAATACCACATTGGTATCGGTCAGGAACAAATGTCCATTGCGCCGCCGGACGAAGACATCGTGACCTTGTCCGCCAAAGCGGCGGCCCCGATCATCGAGCAAATCGACCGCAACGACATCACCGCTGTGCTCTTCGCCACCGAATCCGGCGTGGATCAATCCAAATCCGCCGGCGCTTTTTTGCACGGTTTACTGAAACTATCCAAACGTTGCCGCGTGGTTGAATTCAAGCATGCCTGCTACGCTGGCACCGCGGCCTTGCAAATGGCCACCACCATGGTCAAAGCCAACCCGAAAGAAACCATTCTGGTCATCGCCGCCGACATTGCCAAATACGATGTGGACTCGTCCGGCGAAGCCACTCAAGGCTGCGGCGCCGTAGCCATGCTGGTCAAAGCGGAACCCCGTATTCTCGCCATCGAACCTGGCTCCGGTTACTACACCGACGACGTCATGGATTTCTGGCGTCCGAACAAACGCACCACCGCCTTGGTGGACGGCAAATACTCCACCAAGGTTTACCTGAACAGCTTGAAGCAGGCCTGGGAACATTTCGTGGAAGAAACCGGCCGTCACTTTGAAGACTTCGACGCTTTCTGTTACCACATTCCGTTTTCGCGCATGACCGAGAAAGCGCATAAAACGCTGGTTAAAAAAGTCGGCGCCAAGCTGACGCCCGACACCTTCCGTGAACAAACCGCGCCGGGCCAGGTTTACAACCGCGTCGTGGGGAACAGTTACAGCGCCTCTTTATTCATCGGTTTCTGTTCGTTTTTGGATAACGCCGTTCAGGATTTGACCGGCAAACGTTTTGGCTTCTTCAGCTACGGTTCCGGCTGTGTCGCGGAATTTTTCAGCGGCATCATCCAGCCCGGATACCAACAGCACTTAATGACCGAAAGCCATCGCCAGCAGATCGACTCTCGTCAGCCGTTGGATTACCAGCAATATCTGGCGTTTTACCATCAAACCGACAGCGACGTCGAGAACATCACCTTCCCGCACAACAACAAAGGGCCTTTCCGTTTGGCGGGCATCGAAAACCACATCCGTCGTTACGAATCGGATATCCAACCGGCTTAAACAGTTTTCAAACGATTCCCAACCGCTTCAAGCCGGGCACCACGCCCTTTTCACGTCCAGACATCACTTCTGCTAAAATTCAACGTATCCCGCTTCGATAAGGCTTATGCATGTCGTCTTTAAACACCTTTCCCGCCATTGCCATACTGATTGCCTTGATTTCGCTGGTCGTAGCCCTACGCGCATCCGGCCTGTTGAAAATCGACGACGGTCCACTGTTTGCCCGTATCGTGACCCACTTAACACTCCCGGCTACCATCTTTTATGCGCTCGCCCATGCCCGTGATTTGCAGTGGGATTATGCGCTGGTGGTGCTGTTCTTATTCGCCGCGGAAACCTTGCTATTATTACTCGCCTGGCTGACGGGACGAGCCCTCAAACTATCGCGCCCGCAACTGGGCAGTTTGATGTTGGTATCGGCCTTCGGCAGTTCCGCCTTGCTCGGCTATGCGCTGATCGAACAACTTTTCCCGAATGATGTCGAAGCCTTATCCGAAGCCGTGTTCATTTCCGAACTGGGTGTGGGCGTCGGCTTATTTACACTCGGCACTTTGGTAGCCATTCACTTCGGCCAGGCAGCCAACTCGGCCAATTCCATGCTTCGAAGCCTTGGACTCTTCGCCAAATCACCGATTTTCCTGTCCATTTTGGCGGGCCTAGCTTACGGCCAGTTTCAGGCACCGGTGGATGGCCCGTTTTTCAAAGAACTGTTTGCCGCGTTGCACTTGGTGGCGCAAGCCAATACCTTTTTTGTGATTCTCACCATCGGCGTGATGTTGCAATTTCATGGTTTGAAGGCGTTGGCAGGTTTGGCGGCCGTTGCGATTGTGCTGAAGCTTCTGGTCAGCCCCTTATTGGTTTGGTTACCGTCTCAGGCCATGTCGTTGCAGACTTGGCAAATGGATGTGATTTTATTGGAGTCGGCCATGCCATCGGCCTTGTTAAGCGTTGTTCTGGCGGCGCGTTACGGCTGCGATGCATTATTGGCGTCAAAACTGGTCTATGTCACCACACTGGTCAGTGCCGGTTCGATACTACTAGTATTGGAAATATTGGGATAACTCGAAAAAGAACAAGTCGGTAATAAAAGAAAGGGAAAAATAATGGCGGATAGCGAGGGATTCGAACCCTCGATAGGCTATTAACCTATACACGCTTTCCAGGCGTGCTCCTTCAACCGCTCAGACAGCTATCCGAAAGAAGTGGCGTATTTTACTGTCAAATTCTCACAAAGTCTAGCCTCGAATGCAAAATTATCACACTCGGGTACATTTGCTGAAAATCCTATATGGCCGACATAAAAAAACCGGCCCAAAGGCCGGTTAAGGAGAAACAAAACCGACCAGGCCTGGCCGGTTTTTAAATCACGATCATGACGTGATTACATCATTTCCAAATCCATTTGTACGGCTTCCACACCGGCCGCCGCACATTTTTCATCGTCCATACCGTCCGGCGCGCCACTGACACCCACGGCACCATACAGTTTGCCTCCGGCCGTAATCGGAACGGAACCGGCCATAAAGGCTAAGCCTTCACCCATGGTTTGCAACGGGCTGTTGGCACGTCCGCTTAATTGAGAACCTTTCACGTTGAACATCACGGCCGTATAGGCTTTTTTCTCACTGATGGACCAGGAAACCGGCGGCGCCATGGTGTCACGTAACTTCGCTTGCGGAATTCCGTTACGCTCGACAACGGTGACACTGACTGGAATGCCTTTTTCACGGCAAGCCTCAATCGTGGCCGTTGCGATTTTATTGGCGACATCCATGGTCAGACGGCTGACATTAACAGCCATATCTTCGGCTTGAACAGGCAAAGCGGCAGACACACCAATAGCGGCGGCCAAGCTCAATTGTGTTAGTTTTTTCATTTTCATACTCGCTCCAAAGTAGTGAAAGGGTACCTCTATTAATTCCAGATTGATTCTGGCAACGCCAAGTTATTCAGATCAAGGCGTGAACGTGCAGTCATGTCTAGACCTGGCAAGCGTTCACAACGCGGAGTTGAATAACTTGGATAAGCCCCTTTGGGCGGGGCTTAAAGGCCACTTCTTCGTTGTTATGCGTCTTGACCTTAGAATGACTAAAGTCTCTGCCGCATGCCTAGAATAAGTGGCCTTTAAATCCCGCAGAATTCAACCTGGAATTAATAGAGGCACCCTATGTCAAAGACTGAAATTTACAGGCCGGGCAACACACCATTTTGTGGCCCCCGTATTTACGTATTTAGGAGATACAGATTTTAATTCTAAAGATTTTTACTCTCATGTAAAACACTCACTGAGAACGCATGCCGAAAATCCTGCCGCCGCCCAGGCCCCTTCCCCTGAAAACAAGCGGTTTTCGCGGGGTGAACGACATTGTGAAAAGATTATGCAAACCTCCGAAAACGGAAACCCGACTCGTTTTCGAACGGCATTCGTTATAATAAGCAGAACGAAACGAACGGAACCCACATGAAGACTGTCTGTACCACACCCGCCAAGCTGATTCTTACCGGCGAACACTCGGTTTTGTTTGGGGCCCCGGCCCTGTGCATGGCGGTGGCGTTAGACACGGAGTGCGAGGTCACCTTCAAGCCTCTGGACACCTCCGATCAGCAACCTTTTCTGGAAATTGAACTGACCGATTTTAACCAGAAAATGGCGTATCCGTACCTCACTTGGCAAAAACGCGTCACGCACATTGAATCGCGTTACGCGCTCTATGAAAAAAACGCTCTGGCCATCCAAACGGTATTACAGCAACCGGTGGACCTCGTTTTATTGGCCCTGCAACAATTTCACAATCTTCAGCGCCTCAAACCGGGGCATTGGCAGATCAAGTTACGCTCGCATAACTTAAGCGGTAAAGGACTCGGCAGTTCGGCGTCCATCATCATCAGCTTACTGCACAGCTTATTCGTCCAACACCAAATCGACATCACCGAAATCGACCTTCTGGCGCTGGCACAGCAAGTGGAATCCCGACAACACGGTGCGTCCAGCGGATTAGACCCGGCCACGGTGTACAAAGGCGGCTTATTACGCTTTCAGCAAGGCGTGCCATTGCAGCAACTGCCTCACCAGAACTTCAACGCCTGGGTGATCGACACCGGGAAGCCCCGCTCCACGACCGGGCAAGCCGTCAACCACGTCCACAAGCATTTCACGCATCAAAGCGCTATTTGGGACGAATTTAAACAGGTTGCGTCCGAAATGGAAACGGCCTGGCAAGCCTCCGATGCCGATCAACTGAATGAAGCAGTGCGTAAAAACCAAGCTTTACTGGAAAAACTGGGCGTGGTGCCGGACAAGGTGAAAACCTTCATTGCAGCCCTGCATCAGAGCGACTATTCGGCCAAAATCTGCGGGGCGGGCAGCATCAGCGGAGACCAAGCGGGCGTGGTCTTATGCATCGGCCCGGAAGCGCCAGCGGAGATCTGCGAGGCTTACGGTTACGATTACCACCCTTTGAAACTCAATGAAACCGGGAGCCAATGTGAAGTACATCACTAGCGCCCCCGCCAATATCATGTTGATGGGCGAACACAGTGTCGTTGCCGGCGAAAAAGCCATTGCTTGTGGACTGAACCAACGGCTGCACATCGAATGGCAAGGCCGTGCCGACCGGAAAATTCACATTTTCTCCGAACTGGGCGATTACGAAACCCATCTCGACAATCTGGGCGACCACCCCAAATTAACCTGGGTATTGGCGGCGTTGCGCCATTATCAGCCGTCCCTAACGCACGGTTTGACCCTGACCATTCAAAGTGACTTTAAATCCACCCTTGGACTGGGCAGTTCTGCCGCCCTGTTGGCGGCTTTGCTGGGCGGGTTGGATGCCATCACCGGGCAAACGCCGGATTTTCAACAACGCTTTCAAACCGGTTTACACCTGATACATTCCTTGCAAGGGCGCGGTTCCGGCACGGATTTGGCAGCCAGCTTAACCGGTGGCGTGGTGTTGTTTGACCCACAAGCACAAACGGTCGAATCGCTCACCAGCCACTTAGCGTTAACGCTGGTGTACTGTGGTTACAAAACACCCACCGCCGAAGTCCTGCAGAAAGTGGCGGACGACTGGCAGCATCAACCTGACTTACTGGCCGCGCTTTACCGCTTAATGGGACAAACCACCGAAGCGGCGTATCTTGCGTTGCAAAACGACAACTCAACCGAATTTTACCGCCTGGTGAATAGCTACCAAGGCTTGATGGACGCATTAGGCGTCAACGACCCGGTGCTGTCGGATTTGGTTTATCGCTTGCGTCAGGACACCGGGATCGCCGCCAGTAAAATATCCGGTTCCGGCCTGGGCGATTGCGCCCTGGGATTCGGTCAACTGAGCAGCGCCCTGCCCGGCTTTGACCCCTTGCCCATTGCCATTGACTCACAAGGCCTGGAAATTCAACCACTTTAATCGACTTTGATGAACACGGAAATCATTTGAGACACCATGACACCGACTGAATTCATTCAACACTTACTGCCCGCAAACCCGACACCGGTCAAAAACGGTTTCGGCCAGGCGCCGGTCAATATCGCGCTCAGTAAATACTGGGGCAAACGCGATGTGCCCCTCAACCTGCCAACTAACAGCAGCCTATCCATCAGCTTACCGGAACTCGGCACCGAAACCCGTTTAAGCTGGCATGAAACCGGTCCCGACAAAATCACCTTGAATGGTGAAGAAATGGCACCGGAAGCGCCCTTTGCCAAGCGCCTGAGCCGTTTTCTGGATTTCTTTCGGCCTGACGCTCAGGGCAGCTTTCAGGTTGACACCCTCAACACCGTGCCCACGGCGGCGGGATTGGCCTCCTCCGCATCGGGTTACGCGGCCTTAGTCAAGGCGCTGGACGACTGTTTTCAGTGGCAACTCTCCTCGCGCGACCTGTCGTTACTGGCCCGTTTAGGCAGTGGCAGCGCCAGCCGCTCCTTGTACGATGGTTTTGCCATCTGGCATAAAGGGGAACGTGAAGATGGCTTGGACAGTTATGCCGAGAAAATTGACCAGGCCTGGCCGGAATTTTGTATTGGTTTATTGGAAATCGATACCTCTGCGAAACCCGTTGGTTCAACGCAAGGGATGCAGCAAACGGTCAAGCATTGCGAACTTTACCAGGCCTGGCCAAAAAAGGCGGAGCAGGATTTAGCGAAAATCCATCGTGCGATTCTAGACAAAGACTTTCAAACACTGGGCGAGACCGCGGAAAACAATGCTTTGGCAATGCACGCCACCATGATTGCCACCTGGCCGCCGATTCTGTATTGGCAACCGGAGTCGGTCGCCGCCATGCACCGGGTCTGGCAGTTGCGCCAAGAAGGTGTAATGGTGTATTTCACCATGGATGCCGGGCCGAATTTAAAATTACTGTTTCCAGAAACAGAAACGCCCGCGTTAATGCGGGCGTTTCCGGAAATGAAATGTCTTCAACCGTTTGCTTGAAGCGGCTTTAAACCCTTTATTTGACCACCGACAGGTGTGATCCTTTTTTGGGCTTATTCGACTTATTGGGTTTATCGTCTTTGTCGGTTTTTTGAGCGGTTTTCTCTGAACCCTCATCAGACACACCGGAATCCTTCACGGCCGACATGGTCGGCTTGGACGGTGTTTCGGCCGCTTCTTCCGGATAAGGTTCCGGCGGGAACGGCATGCCTTGGCCGTTTTCACGCGCAAATATCGCTAAAACGGCTTCCGGCGGAAAGCCCAAGCGTCTTTCGATACCTTGAAAACGGGCCTTGAAACTGAACCAGTCATTTGCAAACTGCAACTCGCGGATGGCATTCGGGTGGACATTCAACACAATGACCCCGTCCTGCGCAAAATCCATCGGCACTTCAATCCCCGGATAATTGGCATCCACTTGCACATGCGGCGTCCAGTCATTATCGACAATCCAGTCGAACATGGCACGAATCATATAAGGGCGATTGGAAATCATCATCAGGCTCGCTTTAAACCACTTCTCGCATGTCTAACTCGTCGTCTGACAAGCTGTCCGGGAACTCTTCACGCGCCAGCACTTTTTCCGCATAGTCAATGACCGGCTTGGCGGACTTCGGCAAGTCAATTCCCAGGTACGGCAAACGCCACATAAGAACCGCCAAACTGACGTCAACCAATGAATACTCATCGCTCATGAAATACGGCTGATGCTCAAACACCGGAATCATTTGAATCAAACGTTCCTGCAAATCGCGGCGCGCTTCCTTGACTTCTTTGTCATCGTCGCTGTTCACGATGATTTCGGCCAGTTGATACCATTCCTGTTCGATTTGACGTAGCATCTGACGCGAACGCGCTTTGGAAATCGGATCCACCGACAACAACGGCGGATGCGGGAAGCGCTCGTCCAGATACTCGACAATGACTTGCGGATCGTACAACACCAAATCACGATCCACCAAGGTTGGCAAGGTGCCATACGGGTTCAACTCCAGCAGATCTTCCGGAATGCCTTCACTGGTATCCACTTCGATGATTTCCAAAGGGATGTCTTTCTCTTGCGCCATTAAACGCACACGGTGTGAGCTTGGGCCTTTGGAATCTGAAAATAAGGTCATTACGGATCTTTGCGTGATAGGCAAATCTGACATGGAGTTCTCCTGGAAATCGATCGTCGATGTTATTGTTTTCAAAGCCTTTAGCGTATCGAACGCAAGTGCTTCCGATTACAGCTTCATTAAGCCATTATACATGGCCTGTCAAGCCCTCTTTTACCTCAAGATTCTTCGATGGCAAATGGCACAATCTCGCGAATGTCTTCAGCCTGAAACGCCAACATCAGCAAGCGATCCACCCCTAAGGCCACCCCGGAACACTCCGGTAAACCGTCAACGGCCAAAGCGGTCAACAAGGCGTCATCCAGCGGAACCTTCGACAGGCCGTTTTCCGCACGTTGAACCAGGTCGACTTCAAAACGACGGCGATATTCGTCGGCATCGGCCAATTCCTGATACCCATTGGCCAACTCCATGCCGTCGACAAACACTTCAAAGCGCAAAGCCAAACGGTCATCTTGCGGATGAAGCTGTGCCAAGGCCGCTTCGCGCGCCGGGTAATGAGACAAGCAGGTGATTTTCCCCCGCCCCAATTGCGGTTCGATGACCTCGGTCAACACCAATTGTTCCCATAACGGTTTATCGTCGGCGTCCACTCCGACAATTTCCGGCACGCCATGCGCGGTCAGGCAGGCCTGGCAGGTTTCGGCACGGGCGTTATGAATGGCTTCCAACCCGGCATAGGATGCAAACGCGTCTTCATAGGAAATCATTTCCACCGGGCGGTCGCCGAGCAGGGATTGCACAACTTTGACGGTTTCGTCCATCATCGCACGTAAATCGAATCCCAAGCGATACCACTCCAAGAGGGTAAACTCGACTTGGTGTCGCCGACTGACATCGCCATCCCGAAACACCTTACCGAGATAGAAAATATCGCCACTGCCAGCGCATAACAAACGCTTCATCGGATATTCCGGCGAGGTGTGCAAATAAAAGGTGCGGGGGTCGGCCTGACCGGGCACCTGAACCTGGGTACTGAGCGAGCGTAGATGCAGGTCCGGCGTGGCGGCGGACGAGAGAATCGGCGTATCCACCTCCATCACCGAGCGGGCATAAAAAAACGCCCGCAGGGTTTTCAAAGCCTGCGAGCGTTTTTTCAAGTGGTCAATCGATGTCATGCGTCGCCTCGATTGAAACCCATCAACTTACTTGGCGCGGGAAACGTATTCCCCGGTCTGGGTGTTGCACACCACCTGTTCGCCGATCTGAATGAACAACGGGACTTGCACCACGGCGCCCGTGGACAAAGTGGCTGGCTTGCCGCCGGTTCCGGCCGTGTCGCCTTTCAAGCCCGGATCGGTTTCCGTGACTTCCAAGGTCACTTGTTTCGGCGGCAATACAGAAATCGGATCACCGTTCCATAAGGTCACGGTGCAGACATCTTGCTCGATCAGCCACTTGCTGACATCGGCCACGGCCGCTTCACCGGCTTGATACTGCTCGAACGAATCCGGGTCCATAAAGTGCCAGAATTCACCGTCGTTGTACAAATATTGCAATTCGGTGTCCATGACATCAGCCGCTTCGACTTTTTCACCGGATTTGAAAGTTTTTTCCAACACGCGTCCGGTAATCAGGTTACGGAATTTCACACGGTTAAACGCCTGACCTTTCCCCGGTTGAACAATTTGGTTGTCCACAATGGTACACGGTTGACCGTCCATCAAAAACTTCAAACCGTTTTTAAATTCGTTCGTACTGACTGTTGCCATGATTTTTTCACCCTTAGATTCACGCCGAGAAAACAGGAGTCGGCGCGCATTGAACTCTTTTCATGTAAAATAAGCCGCATATTTTAACGCAACTCCACCCGTGAAGGTAGTTTCTTCTCACAAAACCGGGAAACCGGGTCCGATTCGTTCATGGGCAGAACAACACGGAACCACATGATTCAATCCACCGAACAACTGTGCGACTTAATCGAACTCGCGCCGGAAACTCTGGCGCTGGACGTCAACAGCCCCTTCCCGCTCAAAGTGCCCAAACACTTTGCGCAGCAAATTGAAAAAGGCCAGCCAAACGACCCCTTGTTACGACAAATTCTGCCAGACCTGGCGGAACGGCAAGCCGTGCCCGGTTTCGTCGCCGACCCGGTGGGCGATTTGCAGTCCAACCCGCAACCGGGGTTGATTCACAAATACCACGGTCGCGCCTTGTTGATTGCCAGCCCGCGTTGCGACATCCACTGCCGTTACTGTTTTCGCCGCCACTTTCCTTACGAGCAGGCCAAAAAACAACACTGGCAAGCCGCCATCGACACCTTGAAAAACACAGCCGACATCGAAGAAGTGATTCTCAGCGGCGGTGACCCCATGACCTTGTCGGAAAACGCCCTGATGGATTTAATCGGCGAACTGGAAGCCATTCCGCATTTAACAACGTTACGCATTCACAGCCGCACGCCGGTGGTGGCACCGGAGCGCGCCAATCGCCCGCAACTGCTGGCAAAACTGTCGCAAAGCCGTTTGCAAACGGTGCTTGTCGTGCACTGCAACCACCCCAACGAGTTGAGCGAGCAAACCGCCGCCTGTTTGCAGGCGTACCGTAACGCCGGGGTGACATTACTCAACCAGTCGGTGCTCTTGAAAGGCGTCAACGATTCGGCTGACACCTTGGCGGCCTTGAGCAAAAAACTCTTCCGCCAGGGGGTTTTACCGTATTATTGTCACCTATTGGATAAGGTCGCGGGCGCGGGCGACTTTGACATCGAAAACGACCAGGCCTGGTCGATTTTCGAACAATTACGCCGCCGCCTGCCGGGCTATTTGGTGCCGCGATTTGTCGAGGAAATTGCCGGCGAACCCTATAAGACATTGCTCACAAAACGCTTTTAACCGAAACGGATTGACCGAATTTATGAAACCGATGACAAGTGCTTTTTCATCCCTAGACCGTCCGGCACGCGCGGCTTTCTGGCTGGTGCTGCTGGTCAGCGTATGGCATTTATTGCTGGCCGGCCAATTGAACTTGAGTGTCGATGAAGCCCATTACGCGCTGTACGGCCTGAAACCGGACTGGAGTTACTTCGACCATCCGCCAATGGTGGGCTGGCTCAATGCTTTGATGGTGCCCTTTACCCATTCCGACTTCGGGCTGCGAATCTTACCGGCCACCTTATTCGCGCTCGCCAACTGGGTGCTTTACAAACTGGCGAAACGCCTGTTCCCGAGCTTTAGCTGGATCGGTTTCTGGACGCTGGCGCTCGTCAACAGCGCCATTATGTTCCAGCTATTGAGCATTTCGATGTTACCGGATACGCCGCTGATGCTGGCGGGGCTGATGTTGCTTTGGCACCTGCTCAATCTGCGGGAAGCGCCGCTGAACTCCCGTGACTCGTTGAAAAACTGGTTATGGATCGGTTTCTGGCTCGGCGTGGCCGCTTTGTCCAAATACACCGCGATTACTCTGGTGCTGTCCTTGCTGCTGGTCATGTTGGTGGAAAAGCGTTTTTACTGGCTGAAAGACAAAGGCCTCTGGCTTGCCGTGGCACTAACCGCACTGATGATTACGCCGGTTTTGTATTGGAACGCCACCCATGATTGGATTTCATTTCTGTACCAATTGAATCACGGCCAACATCACGACCAATGGGATTGGCTCAGAGCCGTCAACACCCAGTTGGCGCAATTGGGCGTTTATTCGTTGGCCCTATTCGTGATTGGGCTTTGGTTGATGGTGTCATCCTGGTTCCAGCCGCACCGTGAAAATGCTCGTCTGCTGGCCGCCTTCGCGCTGCCGATTATCTTGCTTTTTGCCCTGAACTCCGGTTACGAAATGAGCCTGCCGCACTGGACACAACTGGCTTGGCTGTTCATCAGCCCGGCCGTGGTGTATTGGCTGTGGCGACGCTGGCAATACAAAACCGCTCGCGTGTTTGTTTACGTCAGTTCCGCCATTACGCTGGCCGGCAGCCTCGCCCTCAACAGCCAGTTGGCCGTGCCATGGATGCCGTTCCCGGCCAATGAAAATCCGGTGCGGGAACTGCACGGCTGGCCACAGGCCGTTGCCATGGCGAAAAGCTTTCAAAACGACCAACAGCAGCCGCCACTGTTCGCGGCCAACTGGTCACAAGGCAGCCGCATCGCCTGGTATGCCTATCCGCAACCGGTGTACGTGACCGATAACCGTTTCGACCAATTCGATCTTTGGTATGGCAATCCGCCGGCCGGTTCCGAGGGTTTATTACTGGTGCCGTCTTATGAAGACCGTCCGCCCGAAACCGCCAGGCCTGGGCATTTTCAACACTGCCAACCCTTGGCGGTCATGCCCGCATTGCATGGCGACATCACCATCGTGACCTATCACCTGTACCTCTGCCAAGGTTTCCAACCGGTGCAATATTCCGGCTGGGCGGCGCAATTGCCACTGGTACAGGCCGCGGAATGACGATGACTGCACGCCTCATAACCGCCGTTGGTCAACCCGACTCGCAGTTTCGTTTGGGTTTTGCGATAATACCCCGCAATTTCTTCCCAAAACTCACATGACGTAAGGAACTCGGTTTGGGCAACCTCATAAAACTCGGTCTCTCCATCGCGATTATCGGCTTTATTTTGTATAAGTTCGATGTCCGCGCGGTTTGGGACACCATTCTCAACGCCAATGGCGCCTTTTTACTGGCCGCCTTAGCGGTCCAGATGCTCAGCCAAACCGTGGCCGCCTACCGCTGGTCGTTGATTATGGGCATCTTGAAGTTCAAACACAGCTTCGGGTTTTACTTCCGCAGTTATTTCAAAGGCAGCCTGTTTAACCAAGTGTTGCCGACCAGCATCGGCGGCGATGCCTATCGGATTGCCGAAGTCACCGCGCATGGTGGTTTGGTCAAGGAAGCGTTTTATGGCGTGTTCATCGACCGCGTTGTCGGCTTGGTCGGTTTGCTGTTGCTGAACCTGTTCGCCAATATGATTGAATCCAACCTCATGCCTTACGAAGTCTTTATGACCATCAACGTCATTTTGGTCGCCTCCTTGTTCGGTCTCTTCGTACTGATGGCGATTCATAAATTCGACATTTTCAAACGCTACCGCTTGACCCGCCTGTTCTACGAGTTATCCGAGCGCTTCCGTTTCATCTACAAGACTCCGAAACGCATCAGCCAGCAGCTGGGCTTGTCGATTGTGATTCACCTTTTGTCGATGGTCGCGATTTTCGGCATTGGCCACAGTGTGGGCATCAACGAACCGCTGGTGGCTTACTTAGTGATTATTCCGCCTGCGATTTTGCTGACCTTATTGCCGATTTCCTTCGCGGGCTGGGGCGTGCGCGAAGGCGCGCTGGTGGCGTTATTCATGATGATTGGGATTGATGAAAACCTGGTGTTGGCGATGTCATTGCTTTATGGCCTGATTCTGATTCTCAGCGCGCTGCCGGGGCTGTATTTCTACCTGACCAGCCAACACAAATACCTTTAATGAAAGTCTTTTGTATAAGCTGGATACACGGATAAAAATGGCGAAAATTTCCTTGATATTTGTTAAAACACTTGCCAATAGCAAGCTATTGGCCGCATCTTTCGCCTCTATCAAGAAAATTTTTTCACATTTTTCTCTCGCGCCCAACTCATACAAAAGACTCAAGCAATTTCCCGAAACAAGATAAAAAGACTTACAATAACGCCATGAATGTAGATTTAATGCGAAAAATCGATCACCACCTAGGGATTCCGCTGACCTTCGTCAGCACCTATGTGTTGAAACCCCTTTATTGGTTAAAAGGCAAAAAGCCCACTACGCCGAAAAACATCCTCTTTGTGGAGCTTTCGGAAATGGGTAGCACCATCATTGCCGACCCAGCGATGAAGCGCGCCCAAAAAGTGTTTGACGCCAATCTGTTTTTCGTGATTTTCAGTAAAAACAAACCCAGCCTGGATCTGTTGAAGACCATCCCGCAGGAAAACATCTTCACCCTCTGCGAAGACAACTTGTTCACGCTGATGCGCGATGCGGTACGTTACCTGTTCTGGTGCCGCAAAAACCGCATCGACACCGCCATTGACCTGGAACTTTTCTCGCGGGTATCGGCGTTGCTGACCGGTTTCAGCGGCGCCAATAACCGCATTGGTTACCATAATTTCCACGGCGAAGGGCTCTATCGTGGTGAAATGCTGACCCATAAAGTCAGCTACAACCCGCACATCCACATCGCCAAAAACTTCATGGCGCTCATTCATGCATTGGAAGCGCCGAAACCGGAAGTGCCTTATGCCAAGGTGCTGATCAGCGACGACCACATTCGCTTGGATCAAGTCACCTTCAGCGATGATGAAAAGGAATTTGTGCACCAAAAGGTCGCCGACTGTTATGCCAGTTACGACCGCGACGCACACGAACTGGTGCTCATCAACCCGAATGCCAGCGACTTATTGCCGCAGCGCCGTTGGCCGAAAGCCAACTTCATCGCATTGATGCAACAAGTATTAACTCAATATCCAAATGCGCTGGTGTTGATTACCGGCGCGCCCAACGAACGCGAAGAAGCGCAACAGCTTCTGGAACAAGTCGACCACGAACGTTGCATCAACTTCGCGGGGCAGTTGAAACTGCTGCAAATGCCGATTTTGTATAGCATCGCCCGCCTGATGGTCACCAATGACTCCGGGCCTGGGCATTTTTCGGCCATTACCCCACTCAAAACCTTTGTTCTGTTCGGCCCGGAAACGCCGAAGCTGTACGGTTCCTTGGGCAACAGCACGCCGATTTTCGCCGGACTGGCCTGCTCACCGTGCGTGAGCGCAGCCAATCACCGGAAAACGCCCTGCACCGAACCGGTCTGCATGGACGCCATCACGGTCGACACCGTCTTCAAACAGGTTCAAATCGAACTGAATTATTAAGCGGAACCCTGAGTTAAAGATCAGGTCAAAAGATAAAATAACCACCGGCCGGGCGGTGATAAACAAAGCTTAATGCAAACGCCGTAATAAGAAAAGCGCACTCAACACCAGTACAATGGACGGTAGAAACGCCCCGACAATCGCCGGGAGCTGATAGACGACACTGAGGTTGCCGAAAATCTGATTCAACAGATGGAAACTCATGCCGATCATAATGCCGACAAACACCCGTTGCCCGATGCTCACCTGACGTTGCGAGCCGAAAATCAACGGGAACACCAACGCAATCATCCCCAAAATCACAAACGGCATCGCCACCTTACGCCAAAACGCCAGCTTATAAGGTTCGGCATCCAAAGCATTGGCTTCCAAAAAGCCAATGTATTGGTACAAATCCCAAATGCCCATATAACGTGTTTCAACGTGCAACGTTTGCAATAACTCGGGCGTGACGGGAAGCGATACCGGCTGAGAAACCTCTTGGAACGCGGTAAAATCCAAACGCTTCCAATCGGGCTTATCCGGCAATCGAGAAGGACTCATTGTCCAATCCAAACGCTGTCCGTCCACATCCAGTAAATGCCACTCCCCGTCTTTAAAACGGGCGGTTTTAGCAAACATTGTCTGCTTCAACTCACCGTCTTGCATATCGTAAATACGCACATCATAAAACTGGGTATCGGAGATCACCTGGCCCACATGGATATAACGCTCCCCTTCCCGCATCCAAAAATCATCGGACGTACCGATGGAAAAACTTTTATGCAAAGCTTCGCCGCGCATTTTTTTGGCATAACTCTCACTGGCCGGCGCCACCCATTCTCCGATTACCGCGGCACAAATCCAAAGGATAAACGCCGACTTCATCACGCCCCAGAAAATACGCCCGATGGACCAACCGGTCACGCGCAGAATCGTCAGCTCAGCATGGTTCGCCAGGCCGCCCAACCCAATCAAGGTGCCAATCAATAAGGCCACCGGAAAAATTTCATAACCGTACACCGGCAACTTCAAAACCGTATAAATCACGCCTTTTTCAAAGGTGTACTCATCGGTCAGCTTACCGACTTGAATCATAAATTCGGAAAAGCCCAAAATCACCAGCAACACCATCAGCACCAACAAGGTATGCCCCACGAGGACGCGCCCCAGATAACGTTCGATTAAATTCATTTTGATATTCATGATTTGGACTCCGCGGCTTTTTTGAACCAGCGCCCCATATCCGGCCACTCAAACCAACTCGGTTTCAATGAGCCCTGATAAAGTGCGTAAGCCAAAAACAATACCGGAACCGGCCAAACACCAATGGCCGTCGGCAAAGATTCATTGGCGATGGCCTCACGGAAGGTTACCAACAACTGGTTATACACCACATACAGCACCAGCGCGAAAAACACCTTGGCAAAACGACCTTCCCGCGGGCCGGAGCGGCTCATCTTAAGCCCGAGCAGTCCCAACACCACAATGCTGAATGGCGTCACCATTCGCCACTGGAATAAGGCCTGATAATCCAAGTTGTCCGATTGCCACAACTGCATACTGGCGATTTCAAATTTTTTCTGGCTCGGCGGCGTCACCTGAATCTCTGGTAAAAAGCCTTCAAAACGCCGAAAATCTCTTGCCGTGAAAGCTTCGCCTTTCTCCAGGCCTTCATAACTGTGACCGTTCAACAACACCAATGCCAGCCTGCCGTCAATCCATTCGAACCGGCCTTGCGGTGCCGTCATCAACACGTCCTGCTCTTCGGTTTTCAATCGCAGCCAGACCGATGACAAATCACCGTTATCGTCAATGGTGCGAGTGTAAAACACCCCTTCGCCGTTCGGCAGCGGATTGAATTTCCCCGGCACCAAAGCCGCCAGCGGAGACGTCACCTGCGCTTCCGCCACCAAATGCCGCTCCTGCTGATAACTCCAAGGCGTCACCCACAAGGTAATCCAAGCGGTGACCAAAGCCAGCGGTAACAAAAACCAAAACACCCGTTTCTGAAAATAACGCATCGGCACGCCACAGCTTTGCAACACCACCATTTCCTGGTCTTGGTACAAGCGCCCGACGGCCAACATCACACTCAGTAAGGCCACCAATGGCAAAATGACTTCCAAAGCCGGCGGAATTTTGTACAGCAGCACCTTGAAGATAATGGTGGAGGGAATGGTGCCTTCGACGGCCACCGCGAGCAGTTTGGTGGCTTCGGTACCGAACGTAATCAGCAACAACACCGAGAGAACGGCGAAAAAGGTCGCAAACAATTCTTTGTAGAGATATTTATCAAGAATTCGCAAAAACAGCCACCAAAGCGTTAGAATAATGAGATATTTCAAAGCGGCCAAGCCGCCATCAAACCAATTGAAAACGCGCGCATCTGGTCAGCCGGTTCACGGCCCGCCAGGCGAAGGATTCATTTGTTTTCACGATTATACAAGAAGGAATTCCGCGACATGAAACAAATCCAGTTTAGTCTCTCTTCAAACGCCGACCTGAATGCTTTCGATACCTTGATCCTACCGGTATTCGACAAAGGGCAAACCACCGACCTGGGCCGCGAAACCCAACTGGTCAGCCTGACCGAAAGCTTGTTCGAGCAAGGAGACTTTCTGGCCAAACCGGGACAAACCCAAATGGTGTTTCAACCGGCAGGCGTTCCCTGCCGCCGCGTGCTATTAGTCGGATTCGGAGACACCAGCAAGCTGACCGTCAAAGCCTATCTGGAAAGCTTAAACGCCGCCGCCAAAGCACTGGACAACTCCGGAGCCCAAGAAGTTCTAAACGCCTTGATTGACGTGCAACCATCCGAAAACGACCAGGCCTGGTCCATTTACCAGAATGCACTGGCCTTCCAACGCAGCCTTTACGATTACGAACACGAAAGCCGCAATAAGAAAACGCCGAAAGATCCAAAACTGAACGGCATGACCTTCCCGGCCGAAGCGTCGGAAAACAACGTTTCACAATTAGAACAGGCGCAGTCTTCCGCACTGGGGATGGCATTAACACAAGACTTGGCGAATATGCCAAGTAACTTCTGTACCCCAACCTACTTGGCCGAAACCGCTCAAAAAATGGGGCAAACGCACGGTTTTGACGTCAACATTCTCGACCAGGATGAAATGATTGAAATGGGCATGGGCGCATTCATGGCCGTGGCGCAAGGCGCACACACGCCGCCGAAAATGATTTGCTTGTCTTATCAAGGCGCCGGAGACGAAGCCCCAATTGCCTTGGTCGGCAAAGGTGTGACCTTCGACACCGGCGGGATTTCTTTGAAGCCTGGACAAGCCATGGACGAAATGAAATACGACATGGGGGGCGCGGCCACAGTACTGGGTGTGTTCGAAGCCCTGGGCCGCCTTAAACCGAAACTGAATGTGGTCGCCGTGATTCCATCCACCGAAAACATGCCGGCCGGCAACGCCATCAAACCGGGCGATGTGGTGAAATCCCTATCCGGTCAAACCATCGAAATTCTCAATACCGATGCCGAAGGCCGCTTGATCTTATGTGATGCGCTGACCTATGCACAACAAACCTATCAGCCGAAAAAAGTGATCGACATGGCGACCTTGACCGGCGCCTGTATCATTGCGCTTGGTCATGAAATATCCGCCGTGCTGGGGAACAACCAACCGTTAGTGGATGCCCTTCTGGCCTCCGGCTTGAAAACCTACGACCGTTTCTGGCAAATGCCGTTGAGCGACGAGTACGACGAACAACTGCAGTCCAACTTCGCTGATATGGCCAACATCGGCGGACGCCCGGCCGGTACCATTACCGCCGCTCAATTCCTGGCGCGCTACACGAAAGATGTCGAATGGGCGCATTTAGACATTGCAGGAACGGCCTGGGTCAGTGGTAAAAACAAAGGCGCCACCGGTCGTCCGGTCCCGGCTGTGGTCGATTTTCTAATGGCTCAGGCCGGCCAGTAAATGGAGTTGCATCATGTCGGGTGAACAAGATGTGGTGTTCTATGTTTTGAGCAGTGATGGCGACGCCGAACGCGAAGCCTTCATTGCCAAACTCGTTAATAAAATTCACCGTGAAAACCGCTTGTGCGACGTCCGTTTCGATGAAGATGAGGCGCGAACCCGCTTTGACCACCAACTCTGGCAATACCAACCGCAAGCGTTTATTCCACATGTCCTCGGTGAGGAATCGGATAGCCTTTCCGCGCCCATCCGCTTATGGACGGAAAACATCGCTCAACCTTGTCAGGACGTCATGCTCAACATCCACCCCGTTTTTCCCGAAACGTTTGAACAATACCGCCGGACCATCGAAGTACTGGATCAGTCCGAACGATTAATTCAAATGGGGCGCGAGCGCTGGAAAACCTATAAAACCAAAGGCTTCGAACCGGTGGTGCACAAAATTTAACTCGATGGCACCGCCTAAGCTAAAATAAGCCTCCTAAGAAAACATCAAAAATGGCGAAAAACGCTTTTATGAAACGCACCGCTCAGTTTGTCAATCTGGCTCGACATTTGGCCCGTCTGCCTTCCGCTCTCGGCCTGGCCCTGCTCGGTGGCGTCATGAGCATGAGCCTGCCAGCCGTTGCATCCATTTCGCCCCCGGCAGCAAGCACCCCGCCCACCATCACCGAATTCTGCCAGGATTTAGCCAATAAACTGCGCACCGTCAATTACCAAGGCTGCCTGACGCTGGATTTAAATCAAAGTATTGAACATAAAAGCATTGAACAACGCCCTTTAACTTATAAAGAAGTCCTGCCCGTCGAAAACCAGCCTCCCAAAGGCCGTATTTTATTTATCAGCGGCATTCACGGCGACGAATATTCGGCCATCAGCATCAGCTATTTATGGCTTCAAGCCTTATTAAATCCTGAGACCCAAACAGAATACCATTGGCTGTTTTTACCACTGGCCAACCCGGATGGCCTTTTTCAGAGCCCTGCCACCCGCCAGAATGCCGACGGGGTTGACTTAAACCGCAACTTCCCTTCCCCTGATTGGGATGAGTTGGCGATTCGTACCTGGAAAAATCATTATCGAAAGAATAAACGTCGCTACCCGGGACCGACGGCGGCCAGCGAACCGGAAACCCAATGGATGGTGCAGCTGATTGAACGTTTCAAACCCACCGCGATCATTTCGATTCACGCGCCTTATGGCTTGCTGGATTACGACGGCCCCGAGCACGCGCAACCGAATAAAATCGGCCACCTCAAACACCGCGCGCTAGGGACTTATCCCGGTTCGCTGGGCCGCTATGCCGGTGAGCACCTCAATATACCGGTCTTAACGCTGGAGCTGAAATCGGCTGGACGCATGCCGAATCAAACGGAAATCAATCACATGCTTCAGGATCTGGAAACCTGGGTCGCCGAAAAAATCGAACAAAAAGAGTGGGATTTGTAATCGCACCACACGATTGAGCGTGACGAAAAGAAAATCAAAAAAGATAAAACACGTTAAAAGGAAAATTAAGGGTTGCTGGACAAGGCGAGGTTCTTCGACACTTTCGGCGCGTTTTTGGACTCTTGCTCGGTTTCAAACACCAATTGCCAACGCCCTTCGGTCTGGCGTTGCCAATACTGTTCTACCAACTTACGTCCGTCATCAACCGGGAAGCTGACATAATAGACGCCCTTTTCACCCGGATAAGCGTACACACTCACCTGAGCCCAATCCACATGATAGTCGTTCTGGCTGCGCAACCATTGATTGATTTGCGACAACACCAATTGCTTACTCTCATCGTTGCGTTCAATGAAATTGCGTTCAATATTCTGCGCGATAATCACCGGAGTCGATGGCAGCAACCCGTACTTAAACACCAATGTTTCCATCGCCGGGTTATTCAACACCACACAGCCTCGGCTCGCCAAAGGCGCTCGACTAAAAGTATCGCGCGGCGTACCGTGTAACCAAATCCCCGAACCGGTACGGCCTTTCTGCTTGTCCCAACTGTTCGGATAATCCAGCGTCAAGGCCGCTACGCCGTAAAGTTCCGGTAACTTGGAGTCCGGTAACTCTTTTTCGATTTTGTAAATACCAATGGGCGTTTTCAGGTCGCCGCGCACTTGTTTTCCGGTGCCTTTCTCGCCCAGCGTGACATAATAATTGACGACTTCTTGATAGCCGTTTTCATTTTTACGATACAAGAACAAGCGATGCGCTTCGGAATCGACGATCACTAAATAAGGTTCATTACTGGTCTTCAATACATATTGCGCCAAAAGCGCATCCCAGGTGGTGTTTTGGTTAACCGCGTCGCTTTCCTGCTGTTGCCAACGCACCTTGGCTTCCGACAATAAAGAGTCCGCCTCGCGCTGGTTGCGCTGCCGCTGTTGCTGAACCCAATCGGCTTTGCCGGCGCGAATGGCATACAATTCCGCTTTAACCAACTGAGCCAGCTTGTATTCCGGCATGTCCTTAGCCAGCGTTTGCGCTTGGGAAACGGCTTGATCGAACGAAGCGGCTTTCACCGACCCCAAACCGGACAGCAATGAATGCTCAGCCTGTAAAGCGCCGTCCTCCGCCAGAACGGACATCGACAGGCCGGCAAAGCACAAAGCCGTCACGACCTGCTTAACGCGATTTTTCTGCCAGTTTACCGCCCGGCTGCACTCAGTCATAAAGCACGTTTTCCTGTACGATCTTCCAGTGTTCATCTTGCTTCTGCCACACCAGTTTCTTACGAACCCGATCCTTAAACGTATTGGATTCATAGGCCTGCCAGAAAGTCACTTGTATGGTTTTCGGCGTCAAAGGCACCACCTCGATCTCGTCGAGCTGGATGCGAATGTAGTTGGGGCGGGTCAGACTGCGATCCCGGCTTTTTGCCCAGGCCTGGTGGTTATTGTAATTATCCGACGTGTAATCCGGACTGTAATAACTCAAATAATGCGACACATCTTGTTCCACCCAGGCCTGACGCCAGCTTTCGACCCGGTTCGCCACCCGCTTCATATTATTTTCCACCAGCGCGAGCTGCGCTTGTTCCGGTGTTTTCAATTCGGTGCCGGCCGACAAAATCCACTGGCCTTGCGGCAAATCCACTTTGGATTTTTCAAAAACCGTCTGATAAGCCTGTTGTGCTTGATACGCGTAAATTTGATTCAGATTCTTGCGCAGTGATGCGATTTTCGGATCGGCATTCAAGGCCGATTCCAAGACGTGTTGCGCCTTATCATAGTCATGCTGTTTGATGTACGCGGCGGCCAAATTATTACTCGCCGCCAAATCCTGCGGGTAATCTTTCAACAAACCTTGCAACAGCTGGATCGCGCTGTCCATATCACCGGACTGTGACGCTTGAATTGCCTGCTCAAAACGCGCTTGATACGCCTGGCCGTCCGCTGTCGTTTCTTCTGCCAAAACCGTCAGCGGCGAAGCCAACATCCAAGCCCCCAAAACCGCGGCCATTAGGCGGCCAAGGCGTCCTCGAAGAGATGTACTGTCGTGTTTCATAAATCCTTTTTTGGAAACGAGCGCGTATAACATTCAGATTTCTTTAAAAAATTAAGCGATATTCTCGCTATTCTAACGTAAATCGCCCACGCCAACCATAGAAGTTTTCAGCCCTTTAATGTCGTCCCGCAACTTGGCCGCCAGTTCGAAATCCAAATCCTTGGCGGCCTTATACATTTGCTTCTCTAAGCGCTTGATTTCCGACGCCAATTCCGCCGGCGTCATGGCCTTGGCTTTCGACGTATCGTAATCGCCCTCCGACTCGGCCGCTTTCAGTTTGGCCGCCGAAGCGCCGGCACGCGGTGCATACGGCGAGTCTTCCAAGATATCGGCCACTTTCTTATCCAGCTTCTGAGGCGTAATGCCGTGCGCCTCATTAAATTCAATTTGCTTGGCGCGGCGGCGCTCCGACTCATCAATCGCCCGTTGCATCGAATCGGTGATTTTATCGCCATACAAAATGGCTTTACCGGCCACGTTTCGCGCGGCACGCCCGATGGTCTGAATCAAGGATCGCTCCGAACGCAAGAATCCTTCTTTATCGGCATCGAGAATTGCGACCAAAGACACTTCCGGAATATCCAACCCTTCCCGCAACAGGTTGATGCCAACCAGCACGTCGAACTCACCCAGCCGTAAATCGCGGATGATTTCAATCCGCTCTACGGTATCAATATCCGAATGCAAATAACGCACCCGCACATTATGTTCTTCCAAATATTCGGTCAGGTTTTCCGCCATACGTTTGGTTAAGGTGGTCACCAAAACGCGCTCCTCCTTGTCCACTCGCAAACGGATTTCACCTAACAAGTCGTCCACTTGGGTGAGCGCCGGGCGCACTTCCAAAATCGGGTCAAGCAAACCGGTTGGGCGCACCACCTGTTCGACAATTTTCGACTGGTGTTCTTCCTCGTATTTCGCCGGGGTGGCGGAAACGAAAATGGTCTGCGGCATAATGCGCTCGAATTCGTCGAACCGCATCGGCCGGTTATCCAACGCCGATGGCAGACGGAAACCGAAGTTGACCAGGTTTTCCTTACGGGAGCGATCGCCCTTATACATGCCGCCGATTTGCGGAATGGTGACGTGACTTTCATCAATCAACATCAAGGCATTTTTCGGTAAATAATCCAACAAGGTCGGCGGCGGCTCGCCCGGCCCACGCCCGGACAAATAGCGCGAATAGTTTTCGATGCCGGAGCAATAGCCCAGTTCCATCATCATTTCGATGTCCAAGCGCGTGCGTTCTTCCAGGCGCTGAGCTTCGACCAGCTTATTGGCGTCGCGCAGTTCCTGCAAGCGCACCACCAGTTCATCCTTGATTTTGTCAATGGTTTCCAACACCCGTTCCCGCGGCGTCACGTAATGGGATTTCGGATAAACGGTGATGCGGGTCGGGCGACTCAAGACTTCGCCGGTCAAAGGGTCAAACCAGGCCAGCGAATCCACCTCGTCGTCGAACAATTCGATACGAATGGCATATTCTTCCGCCTCGGCCGGAAAGACATCGATGACATCGCCCCGCACCCGGAAACAGCCTCGCCACAGCTCGACGTCATTCCGGGTGTACTGCATGCTCGTCAAGCGTTCCAGAATATCACGCTGCGAGATGACATCGCCCAAACGCAATTGCAAAATCATCTTCAAATACAGGTCCGGATCACCCAAGCCGTAAATCGCCGAGACGGTGGCAATCAACACCACATCATTGCGTTCCATCAACGCCTTGGTGGCGGACAACCGTAGTTGTTCAATCTGTTCGTTCACCGAGGAGTCTTTGGCGATGTAAGTATCGGAAGCCGGTACATAGGCTTCCGGTTGATAGTAATCGTAGTAGGAAACGAAATATTCCACCGCATTGTGCGGGAAGAAACTTTTCATCTCGCCATACAACTGCGCGGCGAGCGTTTTATTGTGCGCCAAAATAATGGTTGGCCGCTGAACCTTAGCAATGACATTGGCCATCGTAAAGGTCTTCCCGGAGCCGGTCACCCCCAGCAGGGTTTGAAAGGCTTCACCGTCTTCCAGCCCCTCCACCAATTGTGCGATGGCGTTCGGCTGATCGCCAGCCGGTTGATAGGAGGAAACAATTTCAAATGCTTTGGCCATGGGCTCGTCGAGACTCCGCTCCGGGTTCGTTAAAAAACAAATTGTTGTCGGCCCGAGCAATTCGGTTGCCGATTAAAGAAAATTTACGTCAAAACCGCCCTAAACACTGAATTTTTCACTTAAAAAAAGGCTGAATTGGTTGTAAAATGACCGTAACATTTTACCTGAGTGCCGAGCAGAACAAAACCGAAACCCATTTGAATCTTAAAATACCATTTAAGAATTTGAGGGCATCGCAATACCATTGAAACCTCCGGTTCGCTTGGCACCGTCCACCAACTTGAATGAGATGAAAATTTATGTCCCGTCTGTCCAATCGTGTTAATCGAGTCAAACCTTCCCTGACCTTGGTGATTACCGCCAAAGCCGCCGAGCTGAAACGCGCCGGAAAAGACATTATCAGCCTGGGCGCGGGCGAACCGGACTTTGACACGCCGGATCACATCAAAGCCGCCGGGGTGCACGCCATCGAAAACGGACAAACCCGTTACACGGCTGTGGACGGTACGCCAGAATTGAAAGACGCCATCATCGCCAAATTCAAACGTGACAATCATCTCACCTTCGCCGCTGACCAAATACTGGTATCGTCCGGGGGAAAACAAAGCTTTTACAACCTGTGCCAGGGTGTGCTGAACGACGGCGACGAAGTCATTATTCCCGCCCCTTACTGGGTTTCTTACCCGGATATGGCCCTGTTGGCCGGCGGGGTTCCGGTCATCCTTGAGGCCGGCATTGAACAAGGTTTCAAAATCACACCACAAGAGCTGGAAGCGGCGATTACCCCGAAAACCAAGCTGGTGGTTATCAACAGCCCGTCCAACCCAACCGGGGCGGTTTATACCCCGGAAGAACTGAAAGCACTGGGCGACGTTCTGGCGAAACACCCGGATATTCTGATTGCGTCGGACGACATGTATGAGCACATTCTGCTCAGCGACACGCCGTTCACCAACATTCTGGAAGTCAGCCCGGAGTTGACCGATCGCACCGTGGTGATGAACGGCGTTTCCAAGGCCTATTCGATGACCGGTTGGCGCATCGGTTACGCCGGCGGCCCGAAAGACATCATTGCCGCCATGCGTAAAGTGCAATCGCAAAGCACGTCCAACCCGTGCTCGATTTCTCAGGCCGCCTCAGTGGAAGCCCTGAATGGCGACCAAGGCTGTATTCAAACCATGTTGGTGGAATTCAAAAAACGCCACGATTTCGTGGTGGAACGCATCAACCAAATCCCCGGTTTCAAGTGCATTCCGGCCGCCGGCGCTTTCTATGCCTTTATGGACGTCCGCGACGCCATGCAACAAAAGGGCTTTGACACCGATGCCGATTTTGCGACCGCAATTCTAGAAGAGGTTGAGGTCGCGGCGGTTCCCGGTTCCGGGTTTGGAGCCGAAGGCCATCTACGCATCTCTTTCGCCACCAGCATGGATAATTTGGTGAACGCACTGGATCGCATTGACGCGTTTATGCAAAAAACTTAATCCGCGAGTCGTTTTAAACGTTTAAATGAAAAACCGCCAGGCCTGGCGGTTTTTTGTATTCGGAAAAGGCGTCAAAAATCGGTTTAAATTCGATTGAGGTGGCGCAGTACCAACATTAAGGCGGCATAAGCCCGGCCTTCCGAAAACTCCGGGTGTTCTAACAAGGTTTTCCAATCAGATAACGGCCAATGAACCACTTCCAACGGTTCCGGTTCATCCCCTTCCGCCTCTTGAGGGCGCAACGCTTCCGCCAGCACCACATGCGTTTGATGGGTCATATACCCGGCGGCCAAACTGAGCGAGTCCAACAAAGATACCTGCTCGGGGAAAAAGCCGATTTCTTCCTGGCTTTCGCGCACGGCCGCCTGCTGCCAGTCTTCGCCTGGGTCGATTTTCCCTTTCGGGAAACCGAGTTCATAACGCTCCACCCCGGCCGCATACTCGCGAATCAACACCAGGGCATCGTCCAAAACCGGTACAATCAAAACCGCGCCGTGCGCCGAGCTGACCAAACGCTCAAACTGCACTTGCGTTTCATTCCCATAGAGGATATCCAATCCTTCCACGGTGAAAATCCGCGTGTTAGCGAGTTTTTTTTTCGTTAGAATAACGGGCGATTTTTTCGTTTCCATAGCGAGCATCATACGAGAATAGGAGTTAAAATGCGAATTAAAACCACCGCTCAAGGCCCCGCCATCCCCTGGAATGACATCGAGACGGTTTTGCTTGATATGGACGGGACACTGCTCGATTTACACTTCGACTGGCACTTCTGGATGACCTACGTTCCACAGATGTACGCCGAGCGGAATCAAATGACCGAAGACGAAGCCCAACGCATCATCCGCGAGAAAATCCACTCCCAGCAAGGCACCTTGAACTGGTATTGCCTCGATTACTGGACCGAACAGCTCAACTTGCCCATTGCCGCGCTCAAACACGAGCTCAAACACATGATTCAGGCGCATCCGGAAGTCATCACCTTCCTGCAACGCCTGCAAGCGCTCGACAAGCACGTTATTATGGTCACCAACGCCCATCGTGACAGTCTCGCCATCAAATTGGAAATGACCGAAATCGGCCATTATTTCGATGAGATGATTTCCGCCCACGACTTCGGGATGCCGAAAGAAGATGGCGCCCTTTGGGCCGCGATTCAAAACAAGGTGCATTTCAACCCGAAACACACCTTATTGGTGGACGACAACCTCCACGCGCTGGAATCGGCCAAAACCTTCGGTATTGCCTATCAACTGGCCGCGGTTCACGTCAGCCCGAAAATGGACAAAATCGACCCGAAAGCCTTCCCTTACTTCGAGAATTTCAACCAAATCATGCCGGATTAAGCGGCGTCAACCGATACACGGTTTCGGTGGTGGCCACGCCTTTGCGTTCAAAGGTGTCCGAGTGTAACACCTCGATTTGGTAGCGATCGCCGAACAAATCACGGATTTCACGCTCTGGCACGGAAAACGGCGGCCCGGCTTTTAAAGCCTGATCATAATCCAATCCAATCAACAACATGGGAACGGCCTTATCTAAAATGGCTTTCATGTGGTCGGCGTATGGCACACGCATTTCCGGCGGCAAGGCCACCAACGCCGCCCGATCATAGACGGCTTTAACGCCCTGACAATCGACGGCGGACAAGTGAAAAAAGTCCCCGCAAAATAACGTCATGTCGTCGAGCTCGTAACCACAAAAACGGTCGTGCTGGGCCGACCGCCCTTGCAACCCGTTTTCGGCCAAAAAATCCGCCAGTGCTTTTTCACTCAACTCCACACCCAGCACCGGGTGTCCGGCCGCATGCAACCACACCATATCCTGCGATTTGCCGCACAAAGGCACCAACACGGCCGAGCCTTCGGCCACGCCCAGCATCGGCCAGTAAGTTTTCAGCAGGGCATTCACCCCCGGTTGGTGAAAACCAATTTCGTCGTTTTCCCATTTTCGATGCCAAAAATCCGCTTTCATGTTTTCCGTGTTTATCCTTTGTTTTGTCCCTGAATTACGCTAATATGAACGGCAATTATTTTACCCAAATCGTCGGCTCAAAACTTGCAAGAACCATGAAAATGCCCAAACCGTCCAACACCGATTCCACGAATCAATCTCAACTTGCCTTTTGGCAACGCAAATGGGTGAAGAACCTCCTGTTTGCGCTGTTCCTCGTGATCGTTTACATCCTTCTTCGGCCATTCATGCAAGGCGACGTCGTCCAAGGCCCGGCGCCGGCTTTTGAAACCGAATCCATCACCGGGAACCCCATTCGGTTAGAAGACTACCGCGGCCAACCCGTTATGGTGCATTTCTGGGCCACCTGGTGCCCGATTTGCCAACTGGAACGCGACAGTGTGGAACGGCTTTCCAAAGATTACCCGGTCATTAATATTGCCACGCAATCCATGGATGATGAGGGGCTGCTGGCCTTTGCAAAAGAACACGACATGAACCCCTATCAAATCGTTAACGACTTTGACGGCCAATTGATGAAAGCCTTCGGCGCCCGTGCCGTACCGGCCACATTTATTATCGGCCCGGACGGCAACGTTTCTTTTGTCGAAGTCGGTTACACCACGCCTTATGGACTGAGAGCACGACTATGGTGGCTTCAATAGCTTCCAAACGCCGTCGCAAGAACACCCCCAAAGGGCAGATCATTCACAGTGTCCGAGACGGCTTCGGCTTAATTGAAGTCGTCGACACCCAAGTCGCGCGCAGCCTGTATTTTGGCACCCGAGTCGAACAAAGCCGTCTCTATTTCAACGCCCCCATGACACTGGCCTTTGAATACCAGGAAGCGCTGATGGAAAGCATACTGGAACATTCCGCCCCCATTCATCGACTGCTGACACTCGGGCTGGGCGGCGGCAGCCTGCCTGCTCAAATGCATCACATTTTTCCGAAATGCCAACAAACCGTGGTGGAACTGCGCCCGGCGGTCATCGACATCGCCTACCGGTATTTTCATCTGCCGGACACGCCGCTGATTAAGACACAAGAAGCCGATGCCTACATGTATGTCTTACAGGAAACGGAAACCTACGACATCATCGTCATCGACCTCTATGACAGCGACAGCATGCCCGCCGAATTCACCGACGACATCTTTCTGCTCGCACTGGAAAAACTGACCAGGCCTGGTGGATTATTGCTGTTCAACCTATGGAAAGGCACCCCCGAAAAAACTCTCAGGGTCATCCGCTTTTGGGAAGACATGACCGATTGCGAAATCACCATGCGCGAAATTCACTCCAGCAACAACCTCATTCTATCGGTAAAACCACGTTAACCCGAGGAGAACACCATGACCGCCGCAAACCTCAGCGTTTATTCCGAACAATTCGCAACCCTGTTCAGCGGCCATCGAATTGCCTGCCTGGTTTGCCAGCCGGATCCACCTTACGAAGTGGTGCATCACTCGCAGGGTCTACATTCATTGATCCACTTTTCAGGCGACCATCCCGTGCAATTGCTCGACTGGGTTCACCCCGACGACCGCAAACGCTACCAGCGTGAACTGAACGCCTATGCCGCCCACCCGGAAACCCAAAGCTTCGAACGCCTGCCGTTTCGCATTCTCAATCAAAACGGTGAAATCAAATGGATTCGGGAACTGGTGCTGATTGACAACAGTGACGGTCAGCAACAGTTGATACTTAGCTGGGAAGACATCACCAAACGTTACTTGGAAGACCAGCAAAACCGCGAAAACAAACACCAGTTCAATTTAGTACTGGACTCCTTAAACGTCGGTTTTTTTGAATTCCTGCTCGGTACCAACACGGTTTTCTATTCCCCAACCTGGAAAAAACAACTCGGCTACGAGCCTTACGAAATCGAAGATAAGTTCACCGAATGGGAAAAACGCGTCCCCCCCAAATACGTCACGGCCGTGCATAAAAACCTGGAAAAACACCTGTCCGGCGGCAGCGAATGGTACGAAGCCGTCTTCCCCATGCGCCACAAACACGGTCACCAAGTCTGGATTCTGGCCAAAGGCAAAGCCGAACGGGATGCCAACGGCCATCCCTATAAAGTCATCGGCACCCATACCGATCTTTCCGCCGTGCAGAAGCTACCCAAACAGCTTCAGGCGCTGGCCGACATCGAATTTCACCCGGAAACCCTTTACCAACGTGCCTTTGCCAGCGCGCCGGTACCGCTGTCTCTATTCAACCTCAACTCAAACAACGTCGAAATCAATGCCAAAATGGTCGAACTCTGCGGCTATCAAAGTCAAGAACTCACCGGCCAGGTCTATACCCGCTTCTTCCATCCAGACGACCGCCAAGCCAGCATTGAAGCCATCGAACGCCATATCCGAAACGCCACCCCGAATTTGGAAACCGTCGTGCGGCGCGCCTTCCATAAAAACGGCCGCGAATTAACCTTACGCATCACCAGTTTCGTCACCACGCTGGAAAACGATGACCGAGTGTTGTGCTCTTATATCGAAGACATCACCGGCCCGGCATAAAAAGACCGCGAGATGGGTGCGAAATCCCCGCCACTGGATTAAAATGCTCCCCAGATAACTCAACTCGGCAAATTTAAAGGCGTTAATACTTTATGGCACTGCTTTTCCTACGCGACACGCAACTCAGTTTCGGTACCCAAACCTTATTGGACGGCATCGATTTCAAAATCGAACCCAATGAACGAGTCTGTATTGTCGGGCGTAATGGCGAAGGCAAATCCACCTTGCTGAAAGTCATTGAAGGCAGTCTTCAAGCCGACGATGGCAGCCGGATTTTGCAAGACGGCGTCAAAATCGCCAAGCTGCAACAGGAAGTCCCCAACGACACCCAAGGCAGCGTCTTCCACATCATCGCACAAGGCCTAGGCAATATCGGTCAGTTAATTGAACGCTTTCATCAGCTAACCACCGCACTGGGGGAAGACGGCTCCGAAAGCACCCTAAACGAATTGACCCGCACCCAGCAAGCCATTGACGACCAGGACGGTTGGGATTTAAATCAGAAAGTCGAAACGCTGATTTCCAAGCTCTCGCTGCCCGCCGAAGCCGAATTTTCCGAACTGTCCGGCGGGATGAAACGCCGCGTCCTGCTAGCGCAAGCCTTGATTCAAGCCCCGGACATTCTCTTGCTGGACGAGCCGACCAACCATTTGGACATCCCGTCCATTCAATGGCTGGAAGACTTTTTGAAAAACCTGTCCTGTAGCCTGGTGTTCATTACCCACGACCGCTCCTTCCTGCAAGCCCTGGCAACACGCATTGTGGAGCTTGATCGCGGTCATTTACATAATTGGGAATGTGACTACGCCACCTACTTACAGCGCAAAGCCGCCCAACTGGAATCCGAAGCCAAATCCAACGCCGAATTCGATAAAAAACTGGCGCAGGAAGAAGCCTGGATTCGCCAAGGCATCAAGGCGCGCCGCACCCGAAACGAAGGCCGGGTTCGCGCGCTGGAAAAACTGCGTGAAGCCCACAAAGCGCGCCGCCAGCAACAAGGCAAAGCCAACCTGCAATACAATCAGGCCAATCATTCCGGTAAACAAGTCATCGAAGTGGACGATATTTCGTTTGCCTGGCCGGATCAAACCGTGATTAACCATTTCTCCACCATGATTTTACGCGGCGACAAAATCGGGTTTATCGGTGCCAATGGCTGCGGCAAGTCTACCTTGCTGAAACTGCTGCTCGGCCAGTTGACACCGCAATCCGGTCACATCAAGCTCGGCACCAACCTCAAGATTGCTTATTTTGACCAACACCGCGACCAGCTCGATGAAAATAAAGCCGTGGTCGACAGTGTCTTGGAAGAGTCGGATTACATTGAAATCAACGGTCAGCGCAAACACATCATGGGCTATCTGGGCGACTTCCTCTTCAGCCCGGAACGCGCCCGCCAGCCGGTCAAAGCCTTATCCGGCGGCGAACGCAACCGTCTACTGTTGGCACGCGTTTTCGCCAAACCGTCCAACCTGCTGGTGCTCGACGAGCCCACCAACGACTTGGACATTGAAACCCTGGAGCTCTTGGAAGAATTGCTGCTGGACTATCCGGGCACCGTGCTCATCGTCAGCCACGACCGGGCTTTTTTGAACAGCGTGGTCACCAGCTCCATCGTGTTCGACGCACCGGGCCAAGTCAATGAATACGTCGGCGGTTACGACGACTGGCTACGCCAGCGCCCGGCGCATTACGACGCCCCCGCTCCAAAATCGACCGCCCAGACAAACACCCAAGAATCCGCCAGGCCTGGCGAAAAGACCGAAACGCCAGCCGCCAAATCGAGCGACAAACCGGCGGCGAAAAAACCGAAAAAGTTGAGCTATAAAGACCAGCGGGAATACGATGCCCTGCCGGAAACCATCGAAACGCTGGAAACGGAATTGGAAGCGTTACAAATGCAAATCAGCGAACCGGAGTTTTACCAACAGGCCGGTCATGAAGCGGTTTTGGAACGCTTGAATGCCTGCGAAGCGGAACTGGAAACCGCGTTTGAACGCTGGGAGATTCTGGAAGCCCAGTTGGAAGGTTAGAACCGAAGGATGAAACCTTAAGCAGTCAGTGGCCAAGCACCGCGCTCGGCCTAGGGGGTGCGGACAATTCCTCCCGCCATTTTTTCCAACGATTCAGGCGGTTCAGCAAACGCAACATCGCTTTGGGCTGCACCGGCTGCGCCAGTTGAAAGCGAAAATAGCCCTTGTTAATGAGTGGTAGCGCTTGAGACAATTCATCATCGCGCCGCATCAACACCACCGGTGTTTTCAGGATCGTCGGGTTATTATGGGTCGTTTCCTGCCAGGCCTGCTCCACTTCAGCGGCTAACTGAAAGTCAATCAATATGGCTAAGTACACCCGGTGGGTGGAATAGCGGCGCTTTTCAATTTCCGAGACCACCGCCTCCACGTCATTGAAGGCCGAAACGTTGATGCCATAACGCTTCAAAAATTTTTCGATGTCGGCAAAGCGTTGCGCATCGGGCTCGCACACGGCGATTCGCCGCCCTTTCAGCCACTTCAATTCTTTTTTAAATCCCATTTTTGTCTGTCCACACAGTCCAAAGCGGATTCCGATTCAGCTCAAAGAATCCGTTAAAAGTTCGTTTTATTTTTTATATTACCAAAAAAACCAACGAGCCGGTGTGGCTTTCAAGTGACAAAAAGATGACCGCTCAATTCCTTATTCGCCGCCTTGGCGACACTGTCACCCAAGCGATTTGTCCATTCGAGCCTTAAACAAATAATAATAATTCTTAATTGCAATAATAATTTTTTCGCGTACAATTCGATACTTGATGTTGCAAAAACTTGATGTCACCATCGCAAAAAATACGCTACAATTTCACTCTATTGCGTAGTCGAAATCCCACGCTGGAAAACCCTTTTATTTTTGCTTATTTTTGGCAGGAAAACTTCTTTATGAGCTGTAACGATAAACATACTTATTCTACCTTTTGCCGTTCTTCCAACAATGCGTTGAAAGAACCGATGTTCTTTGGCCAAAACGTCAATGTGGCGCGTTACGACCAGCAAAAGCACCCGATTTTTGAAAAACTGATTGAAAAACAACTGAGCTTTTTCTGGCGACCGGAAGAAATTGATCTCTCGACCGACCGGGGTGAATACGCGGACCTGCCGGAACACGAAAAACATGTTTTCATCAGCAACCTGAAATACCAAACCCTGCTGGATTCGGTTCAAGGCCGTTCGCCGAACGTCGCGCTGCTGCCGTTGGTGTCCATTCCGGAACTGGAAACCTGGATTGAAACCTGGTCTTTCTCGGAAACCATCCACAGCCGCTCTTACACCCACATTATCCGTAACATCGTTTCCGACCCGGCCTTGGTCTTCGACGACATTGTGACCAATGACGAAATCGTCAAACGCGCCATCAGCGTCACCGAACACTACGACCGCTTAATTTACCTGACCAACCGCATGTACGCTGAAGAAATTGACCTGGAAAAAGACGACGCTTTCCGTAAAGAAGTGAAAACCGCCTTGTTCCTGACCATTGTGTCGGTCAACGTACTGGAAGCGATTCGTTTCTACGTCTCCTTCGCTTGCAGTTTCTCCTTCGCCGAACGCTCCTTGATGGAAGGCAACGCCAAAGTCATCAAGCTAATTGCGCGTGACGAGGCCCTACATTTGTCCGGTACCCAGCACATCATCAACTTGATGCGCGAAGGCAAAGACGATCCGGAAATGATGCAGATTGCCAAGGAAAACGAAGACAAGGTGTATCAGATTTTCCGCGAGGCTGCCGAGCAGGAAAAAGAATGGGCCGACTACCTGTTCAAAGACGGTTCCATGATCGGTTTGAATGCCGGCATTTTGAAAGATTACGTCGAGTACATCACCAATACGCGTATCCGCGCCGTGAAACTGGATCCGATTTTCGAACAGAAGAGCAACCCATTACCGTGGATGAACAACTGGCTGGTGTCCGACAACGTTCAAGTCGCGCCGCAAGAATCGGAAATCAGTTCCTACCTGGTCGGCCAGGTGGACTCCACCGTCGGCAAAGACGACTTCAACGATTTCGCGCTGTAAACAGTTCCACTCATCGTTTTCCAAAGCCCGCTTCTGCGGGCTTTTTGGTTTTTCAGCCCTTTCAATCTTGTTACAAAACTGTCATCCGCTTATCACCTAATTTTCAAATAAGCGCTCTAAACTGGCGCGGATGAACGAAACAACACACACTCTGGCATTCCTCCGACACGGGGAATACCATCAAAAAGCCAATACGCCCAGCGCGTTACAACACGGTGCTTTGACGACCTTAGGCCAACAGCAGGCCGCTCGCGCCGCCGAAGACGTGCATCGTTACGCCCTGGCGCACGGCTTGAGACTTCACCCGGAAATCGACACCTCGCATTCGTTACGTGCCTGGCAAACAGCCGACACCTTACAGCAAGCACTTGAACGTCAAACCGGTTTTCAGGGGCGTGTCGTCGAGCAGGAAACCCTACACGAACGTTCCGTCGGTGCCCTGGCGAACTTATCCGTCACCGAAATCGAGCATGCTTTGGAACAGGACCCAAGAGTCGAGGCCCCACCGCTCAACTGGAAATCCGACAGCCATTACCGCTTGCCGGTACACGGTGCGGAATCCTTATTGTCGGCCGGCGAACGGGTTGCTGGGCACCTTAGTCGAACGTTCGCGTCATTGGCGCAAAGCGAAACGCAACCGACCTTGAAAGTCGTCGTGGGCCACGGGGCTTCTTTTCGGCATGCCGCCTTTCTGCTCGGCTTATTGCCGTTTGAGGACATCGCGCAAAAATCCATGCACCACGCCCGACCGCTCTACTTTGAATACCGCCCCCGTTCGCAAGACTGGCAACACCGCCATGGCGAATGGAAACAACGCGCCCGCGCCAACCCGTCGATGATTGATTAAGGAGAATTGATTATGTACGCTGCGACCGCAACCGCCTGGCAACCTCACCCCCATCCACAGGTACCCTTTCCGGCCGACAACTGGCTGGCCCCAGCAAAAGACACTTACTTTTTCTGCGACCTGCACGCCGATGCCGACGCCTTTTTGCGTTCGCTGAAACTGAGTTATCTGGTCACACTCGACAGCACCGTCGAGTCCATCACCCTCACCACCAAAGGCCGAAGCGGGCAAATCATCATCGGCGGTGACTGCTTCGATAAAGGCCCGAGCAACCTGGCTTTGTTCCGTCTGATTGCCCAGCTCAAGCATGCCGAATGCGACCTGGTGCTGCTGGCCGGCAACCACGACATCCGCATCTACGCCGGTTTGCTGGCGACCGACTTCATGGACGACCTGCGCCAAGCCCACTTTTTCGTCCGCATGGGCCGAAAAACCGCCAGCTTGTTTGCCGAAATCCACCGCCATTATTGTCAGGACGAAAAACAGCCAGGCCTGGCCGATTCGGTGATTCGCCAGCGTTTGTTTCCATCCGAAGACTGGTTCGATTTTTTCCCGGCCTATGCACAACACACCATGCCGAAAAGCAAAATCGATAAAGAACTGAAACAGATTCGCAAAAAACAGGACGATTTCATCCAGGCCTGCGGCGAACAGGGTTTAAGCCTGCCGGACATTTACCAGGCCGTTGCCAAAGCCAAGGAACTCTTCCTGTCACCGGATGGCGAGTTCGCCTGGTTTTTCCAATCGCTGGACTTGATTCATCTCGCCGGTAGCTATTGTTTCAGCCACGCCGGTCTGGACGACCAGTTCGCCGAAAAACTGGTCGCGCACAGTGCCGACGAACTCAACCAGACCTTCCGCGAGCAAATGAATCAAGGCCGAATTTTCGAAATGTACTACAGCGAATTCGGCAATGTGTTCCGCACCAAATACCGCGCCAACGACTGGCCTTTGACCGAACGTGGCAGCGACATTTTGCGCCGCAACCACATCTTCGCCATCGTCAACGGACACCGCAGCCACCGCGAAGGCCAACAGTTATTTCTGCGCCAAGGCCTGTTGAATTTCGAGTGCGACACCCAGCTCAACGCCAATTGCCGCCGTAAATCTAACCTACAAACCCCGGGCGAAGCTGTTACAATTTTCTATGCCGACGGCATGGTCTCTGCGCTCAGCAGCGATTTTCCCATGACCAAACAATTCCACCCCAAACAGTTGCAACAGCATTAGAAGGTAGGGTATGGCTAAGAAAAGTAAATACTTCGAACACGAGTCTCTGCAAGACAACGATGCCATCATCAGCTATTTAAAAGCCATCACGCAGGGGTTCAAAAAAGGCGCCATCGAGTTCAGCGATGAAGAGGAAGAGTTCATGCTGACCCCACAAAAATTGGCGAACCTCAAAATCAAAGCCGATAAATCGAAAAAAGGCCAGA
Source organism: Thiomicrospira sp. XS5 (assembly GCF_001507555.1). NCBI lineage: Bacteria > Pseudomonadati > Pseudomonadota > Gammaproteobacteria > Thiotrichales > Piscirickettsiaceae > Thiomicrospira > Thiomicrospira sp. XS5. The sequence continues at coordinate 81,647 of NZ_LQBO01000002.1, forward strand.
CGCTGAACATCAAAATCAGCTGGTCCTCCGATCAAAGCTCCGACTTCGAAGAGTCGCCGCTGTTTATCGACCCGAAAAAACCGAAAAAATAACCCAAATTCAGTAGCCGAACAACCAGATGCAACCACTCACGGAACTTTACGACCCTTTGCGCTTTTTGATTATCGAAGTGCAAAAACAACTCGATTCCGTCAACCTGTTTTTGGAAACAGGCGACCTGCGACAAGCTGAAAATGGCCTGAAGCGCGTGGATTACATCGACAACTACCACGTCAACCTGCTCAACCGGGCCGCCACTTACCTCGGCGAGCAAACCGATAAAGACATCCGCATCACCGTCCAAAGTTACGAACACATCAATCACGGCTTGAAATCCCTTTCCCGTCAGTTGCAGGCGATTATTTTCCAAGCCAAACAGTCCAGCACCGCGTTGAAGCTGTTGCGCAAAAAAAATGTTTTCCGCGCCCTCAACGATTTGCAGGTCGGTCTGGAACTGATTGAACCGGCCATCGAATCCGAGGGTTCCATGCTCGCCATCGACATTTGCCGTTTAAAAGTTCACATCGACAAACGCTGTGACCAGCAACTCGAAAAATACAAAATCCGGCTTAAAAAAGGTCAACAAACCGAGGCCTTATTGCACGCCAGCTTCATTATCCGCGACGTCAGTGACATGGGCGAAGCGCTGCTGCGCATTGGCGAAGGGATTATCTCCGCCAATATGGGCCAGATGATTCAAATCGACCGCTACCATTCGCTGGAAGCGACTCTGACCGCCCTGCAACTCAACCCGCAGGAAGACGATCTCACCATTCGCGCCATGGGCGAAACCAAATCCGGTTGCACCATTTCCGGCGTCATGACCGCCGAAGAGTCGGAAGGCCAGATGCTCGCCGTCTTCAAGGAAGGCGACAAAGCCAAACTCAAGGAAGAAAAAACCGGCATCGAAAGCTGGCACGAGAAGTTTCCCGGCATCGCCCCACAGGTCTATTCCTATCATAAAAGCGGTAACAAAGCCGCCCTGCTGTTCGAATACCTGACCGGCGAAACCTTCGACAAACTCCTGTTGCAGAAAAACCGTAAAACCCTGAAAGCGGCGCTGAACCGTTTGTTTGAAACCCTGACGCAAATCTGGGAAGAAACCCGTGCCGACCAACCCTACCCGGCCAATTTCATGGCGCAATTGCGCAAGCGATTGAAAGACGTTTACGAAGTTCACCCCGAATTCCAATCCCCATCGGTTAGCATCAACGGCGTAAAAAGCCCGACACTCGAAGCTCTGGTCGATGAGGCCGAAACGCTGGAAGCCGAACTGCCTTGCCCGCTGGGCGTGTACATCCACGGCGATTTCAATCTCGATAACATCATTTACGACCCGGTCGATAACGACATCAACTTCATCGATCTGCACCGTTCCGAGTACCTGGACTTCGTGCAGGACTTGTCGGTCCTGATGGTGTCGGCCTACCGCCTGTCGAATTTCGACCCGCAAGTCCGCAAACTGATCGCTCAAACCATGCAGGCAATTTACGAATTCGGCCAGGATTACGCCGAACACATCGACGACACCAGTTACCACCTACGAATGGCTTTAGGATTAAGCCGTTCTTTTTTGACCTCCACGCGTTTCGTGCTGGATAAACAGCACGCCAAAGCCATGCATTTTCGAGGTCGTTACCTGATTGAACAAGTCATTCGTCTGACGGAAGCAGAACGAATGACCTACCGGATACCGAAAGAGATTTTCCATGATTAAAGACGATCTAAAAATCGCGGTGGTGGGCATTCCCGGCAAATGGTCCACCGAAGTATTGGCCGATGAAATCGAAGCCCAAACCGGCTTCCGCTGGGTCATCGACATTGAAAAAGTCGTGGCCGACCTCAGTGAACCGTCGGTGCGCTATGAAGGCCGCTGCCTGTGTGAGTTGGACGGCATCATCATCAAAAAAATTTCCCAGACCTACAGCCCAACGGTCATTGATCGTTTGGAAATCCTGCGATTCGTGGAAAAGTGCGGCGTACAGATTTTCTCCAAACCGCAGGAAATCATCCGGTTGGTGGATCGCATGAGTTGCACCGTGTCATTGGCCAAAGCCGACATTCCCATGCCGCCGACCATCATCACCGAAGACTTGGACGCGGCTTTCGAGCATGTGGAAAAATTTGGCGAAGCCATTCTCAAACCGCTGTTTTCCACCAAGGCTCGCGGCATGGAAGTCCTGCGTTGCGACGACGGTAAAAAAGCCGTCAAACAACGCCTGAAAGATTATTATGACAAGCAGCATTTCTTCTACCTGCAAAAAAAACTCGCCCTGCCCGGCAAGGATATGGGACTGGTATTTCTGGGCGATGAATATCGCGGCGCTTATGCTCGTGTCTCCGGCAGCAACAGCTGGAACACCACCATCCACTCCGGCGGCAAATACGCCGAGGCGGAACCGTCGGACGAAATCATCGACATGGCCTATCGTGCCCAATCGCAATTCGATTTAAGCTACACCACCGTCGACATCGCCGAAACCGAAGACGGACCGGTCTGTTTTGAGGTCTCCGCTTTCGGTGGTTTCAAAGGCGCGCACGAAGGGTTGGGCTTGAATATGGCCAAGGAATACGCCGATTACGTCATTCGGACGCTGAGTACAGCCTCTTAGCTTCCCTGAAACCGAACAAAAACCGTACAAGGAAACCGTTTTGCCCCTCAATCTCGTTCAACAGATTCGCCAATTTCAAGAAAGCACGCCGTTGCAACCGCAACGGCTCTCCCTGAGTTTACCCGGCTGGACGCTGGCCATCGAATCCAATTCCAAAACCCTGCTGACCACCCTGCAGCACTATTTCGGCGATCTTCTGAGTGAAAGTTCCGCTCAAGCAGACCAAACCATCACCGCTTACGAAACCGATCAATTTTTGAATCAGGGGCTCCATTGGGAGGACTGGAAGCGGGAAACCGGCAAAACCGGGCGTAAAGATGCATTCTTGGATTTCGACAATGGCCTGGAAGCGCAGCGTTTCATCTATAAAGTCAAAACCGGGATGCTGTTCTGGCAACGCCATGACCAACCGATGGCATTCGGCCCCACCGAAAGCCACCCGAACCAAATCATCAACTTCATCCTCACCCAATACCTGAACGAACACCTGCGCCGAGGTTGGTTGTTGGGCCACGCCGCTGGCTTGCAACTGAACGGCCACGGCCTCGCGATTGCCGGCCTGTCCGGCGGTGGGAAATCAACTTTGATGCTGCATTTATTGGAAAACGGCAAACACTTCATCAGCAATGACCGTTTGTTGTTCGCCGACTCGACAATCACCGAATCGGCCAGGCCTGGTGAATTATGGATGCGCGGCATTCCAAAACAACCGCGCATCAACCCCGGCACCATCGTTCACAATCCGCGGCTGCACGCTTTGATTCCGGCCGAACGACGCACCGAATTACTGCAACTACCCCGCGAAGAACTGCGCCAACTGGAAGAAAAATACGATGCCGACGTCAACCGGCTCTACCACCCGAACTGCTTCAAAGCCGAAAGCCCTTTGAGTGCGTTGGTCATTCTCAACTGGCAGCCCGGCTCCGCCGAGGCCACGCGCCTGACCGAAACCACCCTGAACGACAGCCCGCATCTGTTGCCGGCCATTATCAAAAGCCCCGGTCCTTTCTATGCCGACCGCCAAAATGTGTTCCTGCCGAATCAAATCGAACCGGACACCGCGCCTTACCTGGCCATGTTAGGCGATTTGCCGTGCTGGGAATTGAATGGCAACGTCGATTTTGCCGCCGCCGTCCGTTTGGTCGAAGACGCCGCCCGCCGTCAATAACGGCGCTTAACCGAAGCGAACCGCCTTGAAGAAGTGCATTTGCGCCATCGCCAGTTCCTGATAAGAATCGCCGACAATCGCCACCATCGCCCCTTTGACCGGAATCATCTGCCCCTGGAAACCGGAGCGATTAAACGCCTGCATGGTGGTGAGCTGTTTGCCCGGCAGCACAATAATGGTCACCGGCCCGGCTTCTTCCTGCAACACCAGGTGCAATCCTTTCTGACCGTTCACCTCGCACTCTCCGGCATAACTCATGAAGTCCACCGGCTTGTCCAACACCGCCCCCACCTTGGCAAACAATTTCTGCAAAGAAGCTTCATCTTGATCCAACGGTTGCGCTTTCATCAAGTCCGGCGCTTCCCGAGCGTGGTCAATAATGTGATCCACCACGGCCTGTTCCAGCAAGCCTTCCTGTGCACTCGCCACGGAATGTTCGGCTGAACCGGTTCCCGGCTGTAACGGCCACTGCCAAATCGCAAAAACCGCTACCAAGGCAAACGACGCCGCAAATGCCGTCAAGTTCCCGAACCAGCCACCATCGTTTTGTGGTGGCTCTTCGAAACGGTTTTTTAAGAGAATACGCTCTTCCAGCCCTTCCGGCGGCGTCACCCGCATTGCCTGCTTCAATTCCCCTTCAAAGGCTTTTTGTGCCTTAACGTCGGCCGCTTTGTCGGGATGTTCGGCCAAATAAGCTTGCATCGCCTCGTCCAATTGGTTCGGCGACTCCAACAGTCTGCGTCGAAATTCCAGTTCGGTCATGTGCGATTTCCTTTCAAACCGACCGTCGCAGACGGCCGTTCCAATTGTTGTTTGAGTTGCTGCCGGGCCCGGAACAAGCGGGTGTTGACCGTCGCCAGTTTCAGTCCGAGTTGGTCGGCGATTTCATCGCCGCTGAACCCCCACAATACCTGTAACAACAAAGGTTCCTTAAATTGTGCATCCAGCGACAGTATGGCCTGGTACAGCGCCTGTCGTTCCATTTGCCGTTCCGGCTCCCGATCGGTGCTGTCGGCGATCATCGCCTCTTCCATCGCCACCCACTCCGGCGATTGCTTTTCAAAACGACGGGCATTTTCACGGCGCAGAATCGTCATCAGCCAGGCCTTGGCAGCTTGCTCGTCCTGCAACTTGTCCAAGGCTTTCCAGGCACGGGAAAAGGTTTCCTGCACCAAATCCTCGGCCACATTCGCGTCCTTACTCATCCAAAACGCATAGCGGTACAAGTCTTTGGCGTAAGCGCGGACCAATTGATCAAAAAACAGCGTTTTATTTGACATTCGATTCCATTCCGTTGGATTCCCTTTTCTCCCCCTGTTTAAACCAGAGGTTCCTTAATAAGACCGCCCTTTCCTCGATTTGTTTCAAACCCGTTTGAAATAATCGCGCCTCAAGCCGCTTTCGGCTTCACCATCATCTGGTGCACCACCGAGGCATTGAAAATCAGAATGAACCAGAGCAGATATAGCCACAGCAAAAACAACGGAATCACCGCGAACGCGCCGTAAATCAGGTTATAGGTCGGAAACCATTTCACATACAGCCCAAAGCCGTATTTCAGCAATTCCAATTCAAAGGTGGCTAAAATCGCCCCAACCAGCGCATAACGCCAAGGCACGCGATGCAGTGGCACGAAACGATATAAGAACCAGAAACCGATCACATTGATTAGAATCGGCAATTGATTCAAAAGCACAGCTTCCAGCGGCACGCCCGACAAGACGGGCGCCGCCAGTAACACCGAACTCAACACCAGGCTGCCGCCAAGCAACACCGGCCCTACCACACTGATGCCGATGTAATGCAATAAACTCACCCACCAACTGCGTTGCAAGTGCTTGTCCCACATGGCATTAATTTTTTGGTCGATGGTCCACAACAGCAACAAAGCAATCACCAGCATGCTGAAGATGCCGATGCCGTGCAACTTACTCGCCTGCTGCGAAAACTGGAGCAGGTAGGATTCCACCATCGGCGTCGAGGCCGGTAACAGATAATGGAACACCTTGTCCATCACCGCCTCTTCGAAAGCTTGAAAACTGTCCGACATCGAAAACACGCTGAGCATGATGGTCAGGAATGGCACCAACCCGACCAAGGAGGCATAGGCCAAAACCGTCACCGCATCCAAACCGTCCTTGCGGATGAAATTCTGAACCGCCTGAATCCAAAAGGCGATTTTATACAAACGGTTTTCCGTTTCGGCCATGTGTTAATTCCTTAAAAAACGTCGTGAAATCAGGCTTTTGACGCACCAACAATTTCACATATCATCATTAATTTTTTTAAATTGCTTCTGAAAATTCATTCTATCAAAATACCCGCTATGTATAAGAATTCTAGCAATTTCATTCACTTTCTGGTCATCGGCTACAGCCTGGTCATTATTTTGGTGGCGATCTCTTCCGGCATTTTTTTCAACTACGAAAATAAAATCGCCCAAGCCTTTGAAACCCATCAAGAAAACACCGCTTACCAGAGCAACTTGGATGCTCTGTTCAATGCCGCCACTCAACGCAGTATCCTGATGGTTCGCATGATCAATGCCGAAGACCCGTTTGAAATTGATGCGCTTCACATGGACATGTTCCGCTACGAGCAAATTGTCATCCAGAACCTGAGCACGTTGCGTGAGAATGCGTTCGCCCCCTCGCAGATTGATATCATCGAAGATGCCGGCCAGATCATGACCCGAAATCGTCGGTTTCAGGAAACCGTTTACAGCCTGTTGATGGACGACCAAAAAGACGCCGCACTCAAACAACTGGTGGATGTCACTCTGCCGCTTCAAAAGCAAGTCATCAGCACCTTGAACCGCTTGGAAGCGGATTACCAAGCCGCTTCACAGCGTTCCGAAGCCAATTTTGCCACCATCTTGGCGGATATGCGTAGCATGATTTTGTGGGTCGCAGTCCCCATTATCATCAGTTTGTTGATCATCGCGCTGTTGACCATTGACCAACTCAAACGCTACGCGCGGAATCAAGACGCCCTACGCGACCACCTGGAAGAACGCGTGCACCAGCGCACCCATGAGCTGTTGCTGGACCGCAACCTCATGCAAAACCTGAACGAAGCCATCGGCATCTTCAACGAAGAAGGGCAATTGCAGATCAGCAACAAAAAGCTCACCGAAATCCGATTGGCGAGTGACCTGGCCGAGACCCTACTGGTTTGGGATATGCTGGAAAAGGCCTTTCACGAACTTAACCTCCCCGCCATCCAAGAACATCTTGCCGTTCATAAATCTTGGCGCGGAGAAGCCGCTGTCCACCACTATCGTGATCAATACATGATGATTGACATTAACAAGCTGCAAGACAAAAGCTTACCGGACAGTTATTACTCCATCATCCTGACCGACATTACCGAGCTGAAAAACATTCAAAACCAATTGTCCTATACCGCCAACTACGATGTGGTGACCCACCTGCCAAACCGTTACTCCTTCAATCATCAAATCCAGGACATGATTGAAAACCGTGGTGACGCAGCCTTCCACCTTTACTACATCGATCTCAACGACTTCAAATGGGTCAACGACCATTTAGGACACACCATCGGCGACGAATTCCTCTGGCACGTTGGCCAGGGGTTCAAAGAGGCGGTTCCGGAAGGTGAGTTTCTGGCGCGCCTCGGCGGCGACGAGTTCGCGGTATTGGTCACTTCGCTCCACAGCCCGACCGAATTGGCGGAATTAGCCAACCAACTGTTCTTGAAAGTGAAGAAAATCAACCACATTCACCACTCCAACCACGAAGTCAGTTGCAGCATCGGCATCGCCTCTTATCCACAGCACGGTGACACGCCGGAAGCCCTGATCAGACATGCCGACTACGCCATGTACACCGCCAAAAAAGTGCAGCACACTCCTTACTGCCTATTCTCGAAAGACATGCGCCAGCAACTCAGCTATCTGCACGAAATCGAAGAAAGCTTGCACCGAGCGGTGCGAGAAAAAGAATTCCAAGTGCATTACCAGCCGCAATACAGTCTGCACTCCCTGAAGTTGGTCGGTGCCGAAGCCTTGGTACGCTGGCCAAGAAGCGACCGCATGGTTTCGCCGGGCGAATTCATCCCGCTCGCGGAAAAATTCGGCCTCATCAGCGCCATCGGCGAATTCGTGTTCGAGACCGCCGCGCGCCAGCTCCAGGCCTGGGCACATTGCAAAATCGAATTGCCTCGGGTTGCGGTTAACACCTCCTCCACCCAACTGCTGGCCGGTAATTTTGGCGACATAGTGGAGCGCATTTTGCAAGAACACCAGCTCACCGCCAGCCGCATCGATATAGAGGTCACCGAATCGGTGATGATGAAGAACATAGAGCGCAACGGCAACAACGAAAACGCCAACTGCCTGAGCACTCTTCAGGAAAAAGGGCTGGAAATTTCCATCGACGATTTCGGCACCGGCTATTCGTCCCTGTCGTACATCAAGCACTTGAATGTGGACCGCATCAAAATCGACAAAAGCTTTATCGACGACATCGAATTCAATAAAGAAGCGCGCTCCATCGTCCGCGCCATTATCAAGATGGGCCACAGCCTGGGCATGAAAGTGCTGGCCGAGGGCATTGAAACCCCCAACCAATTGGATATTCTCAAGGCGCTGGAATGCGACGAAGGCCAGGGGTACTTATTCAGTAAACCGCTGGATGCCGCCAAATTCGAAATGAAGTGTCTATCGGCCTAAACCAAAGCTTTACTCGAATCGTAATCACACGACCGGGCGCAACACTTGGCGATCAATCAAGTCCTGCAATACCGAGTGGGCAAAACCTTCCAGGTCAGACACCGGAACCTGCAACGCCTCGGCCAAACTCTGCAATACGGTTCGGGCCGTCGACCTCTCGGCGATTTCAACGTCGTCCGGATTCGCCAAACGTTGGATGAACTCGTATAACACCGGCGATAACACCATAAACTGAATAGCATCGTCTGCATCCCGGTACACCAACAGCGTGGTGACCATTTCCGGTGGCACCTCAGGCATGACCTCCGGTCCCAGTTCATGCACCGGCCAATCATAGGCCAAAGGCCACGCCACCGGTGACAACTCGTACACTGCGTCTAAATCGGCCGTCAGGCCTGGCGGATTGTTAAAACCGTCGGCTTCATCCACCGATAAGGCCAGTTCCACCCACTCGTAATGCGCCAACGGCAACATAAACGCCGGGTCCTGCGGCTGAGGCTCATACCCTTGTTGCAGGAACACTAAAAACTCTTCGCCCAGCTCGTGAAACAACGGTGTTCGGGCCCGGTGTTTTTGCATATACTCGCGCACCAGCTCGGCCCACCGCGTTTCACCGACCACCGACTTCAACACCGGAAACAATTTGGAAAAGAAATCCTGCACATTATTGAAAAACAAATCCTCGTAAGCTTTCCAGCGCCGTTCTTCAATCGGCAAGGTCGGATCCACCTCGGTTTCCGCCAGGCCTGGTGACTTCTCGGCCAAATCACCAGTAGCATCCGCCGTTCCTTGCGGGTCACGTATACGTGCCGCGAAACGATATTGCATTTTCTGAAAGTCCGGCAATGCCTGCCAATCCTGTTCGTCCATCAGCCTTCCTTCCTAACGTGTTCCGCCGGGCCATTGGCAGCGGATTTTGTGACCGCTTTTGCCTGTGCGGTTCGAATCTGTGCCACTTCCTGCATCAGTTCCGCCAACGGCGGAATATTGAAATCCCGTTCCAACAAGGTGGGAAAAACACCCTGCTGAGCATAGGTTTCATCCAGCAAATCCCAGACCGCCTGCTTGACGTCCTGACCGTGGGTATCGATTTTCAAATCCTCAGCTTCGTCGAAATGCCCGGCCATGTGGAAATACATCATCCGTTCGGTCGGCATTTGCCGCATGAACTCTCGCGCATCGTAACGATGGTTGATGCTGTTGACGTAGGTGTTGTTAACGTCGAACAAGAGCCCACAATCGGCTTCCGACACCACCGCATTAATGAACTCGGCTTCGGTCAGCTCATTGCTCGGCATGGCGTAAAATGACACGTTTTCCACGCCGATGGGCCTTTCCAACAAATCCTGTACCCGTTTGATACGGTCGGCCACGTAATGCACCGCCTCTTCGGTAAACGGAATCGGCATCAGGTCATACATGTGGCCGGAATCGCCACAATAGCTTAAGTGCTCGGTGTACACGCGGACATGATGTTGTTCGAAAAACGCTTTAAGTTCCAGCACATAAGCCTCGTCGAGCGGATGCGGGCCGCCCAAGTCGAGCGACAAACCGTGACAGGCAAACGGATAACGCTCGGTCAATTGGCGCAATGCACGGCCTTGACGCCCACCGAATCGCAGCCAGTTTTCCGGTGCGATTTCGAGAAAATCGATGTCGAAATCCGGGTCGGCGAGAATTTCGTCGAAAAAGTCGCGACGCAACCCCAAGCCGACGCCCTGCAAAGCGGGTTCAAATCGTAAACTCATCCACACTTCCTTACACAAATCATTAAAGACTCATTCATCTTAAAATAAAAAGCCGCTCAAATGGGCGGCTTTTTGGGTCAGGCGTTACGGGGCCATCATTTCATGCCGCCGCACTTGCCTTCACCGCATTTACCTTCCATGGCCGGTTTGGGTTGCTTGGGCTGACCACCACATTTACCTTCGCCGCATTTGCCCTCACCACATTTACCTTCCGGGTATTTTTGCGGTTGACCGCCGCACTTGCCTTCGCCACATTTGCCCTCGCCGCACTTACCTTCCGGCTCTTTACGGCCACCGCATTTACCTTCGGCGACCTGCTGATAGCCCCCGGCCATTTCCTTGAAGCCGAACGGGTTGTCAGACGCCAGAACGTTACCGGTCAAGGTGGCCGCAGTGGCGGCACCCGCCATCTTCAAAAAGTCTCTTCGATTTTGCTTAGACATATGCTTTACTCCTGTTGTTTTCATAAAAAACATTGTTGGTTCAAACACTTAAAAAACATTCATTTAGTAGACCCAGTTTACTCAACTTTATTTCTGCCATAAGTTGTTTTCTTCACTCATTTTTCCTATGGCCCAATAAAATTTCGCCAGGTCTTCACCGATTTGCGCTTTCAAAACCGGCAAGTCCCGCTCGGTTTTGTGCAGACTGCGCTGGGCATTGAGCAAGTCCAAAATATTGCGTCGTCCGGTCTGTAACCCTTGCTCGGTGGCTTTCAAGGCCGCCCGGTTCGACACCAACGCCGACTGCAAGGCCTTGGCCCGTGCCACGCCGGTCTGCAACCCCAGCCAGGCGTTTTTCGCTTCCGCTTCCAGCTTCAATTGCTGTTCGCGTTTTTGCGCCAAGCGTTTTTGCGACTGATGCCGGGCTTTGGACACCGACGACTCGGTGCGTCCGCCCAAGTACAACGGCACGGTCAATTGCACCCCGCCGCGGGCGCCTTCCATATCATCGTAGTAATGATTGCCGGAATCGTTGTACACCAAGGTGCCGAACGCATCCAGTTGGAAGGTATCCTTGTTTTTGCGGTATTCCGCCTCGTTGCGCAGCGCATCGGCGGAGGCCTGCAACGCAAACAGGCTCGGATGATGCGACACCAATTCCGACCAGGCCTGGCGATTTTGTGCATTCGCCAACCCATACCGCTGCGCCAACTGCGTCACTTCATCACCGACATCCACCGGAAACCCGAAAGCCGTTTGCGGGATGGCGTCCAGATGGTCCACGCCCAACAAGGCCGCCAGATTCTGACGTGTGCGTTCCAGCGACTGACGCGCTTCCAGTGCATCGGCATGGTTCATGTCCAGCCGCGCCTGTATCTCGACGATGTCGTTCAAATCCTGATAGCCGACCTGAAAGCGTTGTTTGACCTGTTGCAGAATCGATTCGATGGAACGGCGCTCCTTTTGCAGAAAGTGCAAATCTTCCTGTTGCGACCAATAACGGAAATACGTCAGCGCCACCTGCAATAACAACTGCTGTCGCGTGGCATCCAGTTGATATTGACGACTGCTGTGTTGCTGACTGGCCGCGGCGTTCAAATCGCTCTGCTCCGGTTGGTACAACGGATAGGTTGCCACCAACTGGTTGGCGGTTCGGGAGAAAGAACTTTCCTTCATCCAAGCGTAACTCAGCTCACTTTTCAGATTGACGGTGAGGTTTTCTTCGGACTCCGCCTGCTGCACATCGCTCATGGCCGCCGCACTGTCGGCTTCGGCCGCCGACAATTGCGGATTATTGGCCAGCGCGACGTCAAACAGTTGCTGCAACTGAGAAGCCGACGCCGGCGACGACCCGATGACGGCCGCCAGAATCAAGCCACCGAACCGGATTGAAACCAGCTTGAATAAGCTTTTTGAAAAACAAGTTAACCCCTTCATACAGCGTCTCCTTTGGCTTCGGCGGCCTTCTCGGCTCCGAACCCTTTGGCGGCATACAGTAAATACGTCAGCAACGGAATCAACAGCATCGACACCAGCGGTGCCGAAATCATGCCGCCGACCATCGGTGCAGCAATCCGTTTCATGACTTCCGCGCCGGTGCCGTTGGCGAATAAAATCGGCAACAACCCGATGACGATGACACTCACCGTCATGGCTTTCGGTCGCACGCGCTGCACCGCGCCTTGCATAATGGCGGCGGCCAGATCGCTACGGTTATTCAGTCGCCCTTCCGTTTCGGCTTTGTGAATCGCCTGTTTTAAATACAGCAACATCACCACACCGAATTCGGTCGCCACACCGGCCAAAGCAATCATTCCCACGGCCACGGCAATCGAGTAGTCATAACCCAACCACCACAAGAACCAGACCGAGCCGAGCAGCGCGAATGGAATCACCAACAGAATCATCAAGGCTTCCGCCACTTGCTTGAAGATGATGTACAGCAGCACGAAGATAATGATGAGCGTCAGCGGCACGATGTTATATAAGGTTTGCTGTGCTTTGAGCAGGTATTCATACTGCCCGGTCCATTGCACACTGATCCCCGGCGGCAACGGCACGGCGTCGGCCACCGCTTGTTTGGCACGCTGAATGTAATCCACCAAATCGGTGCCTTTGTCCAAGTCGACAAACGTCCAACCGTTAAGGCGTGCGTTTTCCGACTTGATCATCGGCGGCCCCATGCGGATTTTGATATCGGCAATCATCCCCAATTGAATCTGCGCACCGGAAGCGGTCACAATTGGCAACAACTTCAAGGATTCCACCGAATTCCGCCAGGCCTGGGGATAACGTAGATTCAAACTGTAACGTTCCCGCCCTTCAATGGTCTGTTGCAACACCTGGCCTCCGACCGCCGACGCGACGATATTGGCCACTTGCGCCACGCTCAAACCATAACGGGCCGCTTGTGCACGCTTCGGCAAGATATCAATATAGCGCCCGCCTTCGGATCGGTCGGAAAAGGCCGACAAGGTGCCCGGCACTTTCGAGACCGCCGATTCGACCTGTTCACCGACGGCTTGAATCTCAGCCAAGTCGTCCCCGGCGATTTTAATGCCGATGGGCGTTTTGATTCCGGTGGACAACATGTCGATGCGGGTTTTGATGGGTTGCACCCAAGCATTGGTCAAACCGGGAATCGCCACCGCCTCGTTCAAGGCTTGAATCAATTTCGGTAGGGTCATGCCTTCACGCCATTCCGCCTTGTCCTTCAACTGAATGGTGGTTTCAATCATCGTCAAAGGCGCCGGATCGGTCGCGGTATCGGCCCGACCGATTTTGCCGAACACCGTCTTCACTTCGGGGAAGGACTTGATGATGCGGTCGGTCTGCTGCAACAAACTTTGCGCATTGCCGATCGATAAACCGGGCAAGGTGGTCGGCATGTAAAGCAAATCGCCTTCCTCCAGTTCCGGCATGAATTCGGAACCGATATGCTGCCAAGGATACGCCGCACTGACCAACAACACCAACGCCGCAACCAAGACGCTTTTTGGAAAACGCAACGCCCACTGTAAGACCGGACGATACAACGCCACCAGCCAACGATTCAGGGGATTGGCGGATTCACTCGGCAAGCGCCCGCGAATAAACCACCCCATCAACACCGGCACCAGCGTAATCGCCAGCCCCGCCGCCACGGCCATCGCCAGGGTTTTGGTCAAAGCCAATGGCGTGAAAAGGCGTCCGGCCTGCTCTTGCAGGGCAAAAATCGGCACAAAACTCAACGCAATGATCAACAGCGACAGAAACAACGGCAAGCCGACTTCCTGAGCCGATTCCCGAACCAAACGCCAATGATCGCGCCCTTGAGCGGGTTCGCCCGTTTCACGACGATAGGCCTCCAAATGCTTGTGGGCATTCTCGATCATCACAATCGCCGCATCCACCATGGTGCCAATGGCGATGGCGATGCCCCCCAAACTCATGATATTGGCGGTGACGCCCATGGCTTCCATAATGATGAAAGCCCCGAGAATCCCCAGCGGTAAAGAAACCACCGCCACCAAAGCGGAGCGCAAGTGGAACAAGAACACCAGCGAGACCAAGGCCACCACAATCATTTCTTCCAGCAGCTTATCTTTGAGTGTCGCCACGGAACGCTCGATCAGCCCGGAGCGATTATAGACTTCAACCAAGTCCACGCCTTCCGGCAGGCCTGGGCGAATATCGTCCAATTTGGCTTTCACCGCCTGAATCACATTCAAGGCGTTTTCACCGGAACGCATCACTACTATGCCGCCGACCACCTCGCCTTCACCATTCAGTTCTGCAATGCCGCGGCGCGGCTTCGCACCCAACTGAACCCGTGCTATGTCTTTCAACAACAAAGGTGTGCCGTCGGCCGACAGACCGCCCACCGGTACCTGCTGCAAGTCCTTCAAGCGGGTGACATAGCCTTTCACGCCAACCATGTATTCGGCTTCCGCCAGCTCGATGACCGACGCGCCCATTTCCGTCGCGCTTTGACGAATCGCTTGCTGCACTTGTTCCAGGGTCAGGTTATAGCCCCGCAATTTGTTCGGGTCCACCACCACTTGATATTGTTTGACCATCCCGCCGACGGACGCGACTTCCGACACGCCGGGCACCGATTGCAGTTCGTACTTCAAAAACCAATCCTGCAAACTGCGCAGTTCGGCCAAATCGGTCGAGTGGGTTCGGTCCACCAACGCATATTGATACACCCAACCGACTCCGGAAGCATCCGGCCCCAATCGCGGCTGCACCCCGTCGGGCAATTGCGGTTTCACTTGGTTGAGATATTCGAGCACCCGGGAGCGAGCCCAATAAGGATCGGTGCCCTCCTCAAACAGAATATAAACGTAGGAATCCCCGAAAAAGGAATAACCGCGCACCGCTTTGGCTTTGGGCACCGACATCATCAGACTGGAAATCGGATAGGTCACCTGGTCTTCAACCAACTGCGGACTTTGCCCGGCAAAAGGCGTTTTAACAATGACCTGCACATCGGACAAATCGGGAATCGCATCCAAGGGCGTATTTTGAACCGCTTTCCAGCCCCAAGCCGCCAGCACCAGGCTGAACAACAGCACCAAAAACCGGTTCGCAATGGAGGCGGCAATAATCGAACGAATCATGACCACCTCCTAATGCGCGTGTGCGTGGTTAGCGGCACCGGAATCCGATGAGCCGGCCATGCGTTTGAGGTTGGACTGGATCTGACTTTCCGAATCGATCAGGAACTGACCGGACGTGACAATGCGTTCTCCGGCTTTCAAGCCCGACAACACTTCCACCCAATTACGGGTTTCCATGCCGGTGACGATTTCCGCCACTCGGTAACCGCCGTTGGGTTGTTCCACCACCACGCGTGACTGAGTGCCGTCCTGAATCACCGCTTCCATCGGGATGGCCAGCACCGAATGCTTCGGACCACCATAGATGGTGACGTCCACCAGCATATTTGGCTTGAAGCGCTGTTCATCCGCATTTTGCAACGGAATACGCACTTTGAGAGCTTGCAGAACCGGGTCGGCCGTCGGATACAAATAATCAATCCGGCTTTCCCAAGTTTGGCCGGGATACGCATCGGTGGCGACTTCCACCGTGAGTCCTTGTTTTACCCAGGCCTGCTGTAAAGGCAGGACTTCCGCCTCAACCCAAACATTGTTCAAACCAATCAGGCTCATCAACTCAGTCTGCGGCTGGATATACATGCCATTTTGCACCGCCATTTCGCTCACGTAACCGCTTTGCGGCGCATACACTGGAACCTGTTCCATCACCCGACGCTTACGTTGCAAAACCTGAACGGTCTGATCGTCGACCCCCAGCAGCGATAACCGAACCCGTGCGGATTCAATAATCGATTTGGCGCTGTTGCCCAGTTTGCGTTGGCTTTGTAAGGCTTGTAAAAAATCCTGTTGCGCCGATACGATTTCCGGCGAGTAGATACGGTATAACAAAGCGCCTTTCTTGACGAAATCGCCGTTGCTGCGAACACTCAAGTCACTGATCCACCCCGAAGCACGCGGGTGGATGTGAACCACTTGCGTTTCATCCGGCACCACTTTCCCGAAGGTTTCAATGTATTTCCAAAGAGTGGTTCGCTGGACTTCCGCGGTTCGAACCGCGAACGTTTGTCGCAAGGAACCGTCAGCGGAAGCACCACCTTTCACGTGGACTTCCGGCGCCGATTCGGACGCGTCAAACAATTGTTTGACCAGTGCCATACCACAAATGGGACAAGTCCCTTCATGATCCCGAACGATTTGCGGGTGCATCGGACAGACGTATTTATACACCGCTGTATCGGTGTGCTGGGCCTCCGAAGCATTTGCTTCGGTAGAAGGGGTTTCAGTTGAAGCACCCGCCTCATGCGGATGGGCTTCCTGAGCCATATCCGGCAAATCGGCGGCGAAAGCCGAGCAACCGGACAAAGAGAGCCAAAGCGCCAGGCCTGGCCATAAAAAACGTGTGGAAGGTGTCATCTTAAAATCCTTTAATCGGTCTGGTGTTGAGGCCGATCAGCTGATAAACGGGGCCATATCGTCTGTACACAGTACAGCGATATCCGTAAAGCGTTAGAGGAGTTTAAGCGTGTTTTGGAGGGCGTTTTTCCAGCGCAAGTTCTGCGGAAACAAATGAAAAGTCGGAAGGTTCGACGGTTTTAACGACCATCGGCGCCATACGAATGGCCACGGATTGAATCACACCGAAGGAATGGCTGGTGATATGGCAAGTCACACCACAATCGCATTGATCGCCACACATCGGGCAACCGGCGGACGCCATCGTATGCTCACAACAATCGTGCCCGACCGTTTGTGCGGAATGGGATGCCATGTGATGATCCGTCTTATGCGTGGAATGTACAGCATGATGCATTCCCGCCATTTTGTCGCCGCAGTCGTGATGTGCCGGTGCCTCGTTGGACATCGTGTGGGCAGGCAACGCCGCGCTCGCCACTTGCAACTGACCGAATAAAAACGCGATGATTAAAAACACATAAGACAGTTTCATAATTTCGAGTCTAATGAAAACCCCGAGCGATTACAAATAAATATTTTTGTGTTTTAATAAGTAAAATCGATTTTTAGCGACTTAAATGGACTGTCAACGACAATCACCCCAAACCCACCAGGCCTGGTGAAAAGTCGATTCAATAGCAATTCAATGAAGAGTGTTTAGAAGATGGGAAGCGACAAACAGCCACAGGATGAACAGGCGTTGAAAGCCTTGCTGAACCAGATTCGTTCCGACCCCAAAGCCGGTCAAACCACACACTTGACGGACGAACAGGCCAAGCAGTTGGCCTTGCGCATCAAAAAGCTGCTACGCCAACACCTCAACTGAGCTGGAGACCGCTTTCGACTTCGTGTCGTTTGTCCTGCCCCAGTAGATTTTCAATCAGTGTCAGCGCAAATGGAATGGCGGTTCCCGGTCCTTTCGATGTCACGACCTGACCGTCCTGAACCACCGCTTCATCCACAAACGTCATGTTTTCCGCCGGTTGCTGTTCAATCACACCGGGGAAGCTGGTGGCTTTTTTACCATCCAACAGACCGGCCGAGACCAAGACCTTCGGCGCGGCACAGATGGCGGCGGACAATCCGCCTTGCTGAACCGTTTGCCGCAACATACGATGCAAACGCGCATCCTCATTCAAGTGATTCGCGCCCGGCATCCCGCCCGGCAGAGCAATCACATCAAACGTATCCGATTCGACATCGGCCAAAGTCGTTTGTGCGACCAACTGCACGCCGCGGCTGGCGATAATGGTTCGGCTATCGTCCAAACTGGCCGACACCACGTCTACACCGGCACGCGTTAACAAATCGATAATGGTTACGGCTTCGAGTTCTTCACACCCTTGCGCCAACGGAACCAGTACACGTTTTGTCATAGACCCTCACTGTTTCATTTGCTGTGTGAAATACATTCCTTTCAACAATCCCAAGGCTTCATGCAATTCGTAGTCGTTCGACAGCAATTCGTCCAAGGCTTTCTGAGACGCTTTTTGTTCTTTGGTCAGTTTTTTGTTGGACTTTTCACCTTCATGCTCACCGTCCAGGTGGCCACTCAAATCTTTTTCTTTGATGCGGGTAAAGTCCGGTGCTTGCAATTTTTCCACTTTCACTTGATCGATTTCAATGTCCGGCTTGATGCCTTCCGCTTGAATCGAACGGCCGGAAGGCGTGTAGTAACGCGCGGTAGTCACCTTAATGGCCCCGCCATTATTCAATGGAATCAAGGTTTGAACGGAGCCTTTACCAAAGCTGGTACGACCGGCGATTAGGGCACGCTTTTGATCCTGCAATGCCCCGGAAACGATTTCCGATGCCGACGCGGATCCTTCATTAATCAACACCACAATCGGCTTGCCTTCCATCAGGTCGCCCGCTTCCGCTTCAAAATTCATTTCCGAATTTTTGACGCGCCCTTTGGTGTAGACAATCAAGCCGTCATTTAAGAAGGCATCCGATACCTGAACCGCTGCGCGTAAAACACCGCCTGGGTTGTTACGCAAATCCAGAACCAAGCCGTTTAATGGCCCTTTATTTTCTTTTTCCAGCTTCTCAATGGCTTTCACCAAATCTTCGCCGGTGCGCATCTGGAATTGGCTGATACGAACATACCCCATTCCATCTTTCAGCAACTGTTCTTTAACGCTTTTCACTTTAATGATGGCACGAGTCAGCTCTTTTACGATTGGCTTGTCTTCACCTTTGCGCACAATCGTTAATTTGATTTTTGATCCCGGCTTGCCACGCATGATTTTGACGGCGTCGGCTAAAGATTTTCCTTTCACCGGATGGTCGTCAAGCTTGATGATCAAATCACCCGCTTTCACACCGGCTTTTTGCGCTGGCGTATCGTCGATCGGAGAAATGACTTTTACAAAGCCGTCTTCCATCCCGACTTCCATCCCGAGACCGCCGAATTCACCCGTGGTGTGCTCTTCCATTTTCTTGTAATTCTTAGGGGGCAGATATGCCGAGTGCGGGTCGAGGCTGGACAACATGCCACTGATCGCCCCTTCCAATAACTCCTGATTCTTTACCGGCTCCACATAATCGGTGGAGATACGATCAAACACTTCCACAAACGAACGTAATTCTTCAAGAGGTAAAACCGCTTGGGGCGCTGAGTCCTGCGTAGCTTTCTTTTCATTCTCGCCATCCGCCCAAACACTGGTGCCAACAACGACTGTGGCCCCCAGGACGGCGCCATAAAACATCCAAAAACTTTTTTTCACCCAAGTTATTTTCACTCTTTACTCCAGAATGTTCATTTTTGTATTCAAAAGTGCTGCTAAAAAATTAATTTACTTCATTATAAGTGAAGTTTAAGTGACATTAGAGAACTATTTAATTAGAATTACAGACATCTACACATTTAAACATATTCTGACAAAATAACAATTAAGCGGTGACAAAGGAATGGAAGAAATTAACCCGTTAGCGATAAAAGAAGAAAATATCGAAAAGGCCTCCAAAGCGCTCAAAGCCATGGGGCACCCTCTAAGACTCAAGATTTTATGTGTACTTGGAGACAGTGAACTTCCAGTCATGGACATCGTATCAAAAGTCGGAACCACTCAAAGCAACATTTCCCAACACATTGATATTTTAAGAGAAAAAGAAATCATCACCTCTCGCCGCGATGGCAGCAAGATCCTGTGCAAAGTTCGAGACCCACAGATTTTGAACCTGTTGGAAGCCATGCAGCAAACATTCTGTCCGGTTTAAGGACGCTTCTTAGCTCGCCTGGCCCATCAGGCGAATTTCGAATTGATTACGTTCACTCGCGGCTGACGTCAAAAGCGGGTTATTGGATGCGCTAGACATTGCCAAGCGGTCTTTTTCCTGCGATGCCGCAAGCAATGGATTGCTTTGCAGACTCATTTGCGAACGATCTGTTTTTGCTGTCTTATCCGACGGCTCCACTTCGCTACCGTCCCCCGTACGCTCTTGCTGGTTTTTCTGTGCAATTTCAGCACGGGCTTGCGCCGCCATCTGAGTCGCTTGGGCCGCCACTTTTAAATCTTGCGAAGAGGGTTCGGCTGGGGCCAGCGCGGCCGCTCGAATTTGTTGGGCCTTCGATAAGGTCGCTTCTGGATCTCCTGAAACCGGGCTGGTATCGATCCCGACCTCCCCGCCGACGGCATAACGTTGACCGTCAGGCCCTGTTTGATAAGAATAAGACGCCCCACCGGTCACATGTCGACCACCAGCGGCGAGATGCGCCTGCTCATGCGCCTTAACTTCTCTATCACGTGATTTCAGCTCGGAAATCACCCGCTGTACTTCTTGCTGCGTTTGTTGCTCGGACGAAGAAAGCTTTTCTGCCCCCTGACGAAGGGCGCCGTTCGCCGCCTCGCCCTTTTGAGGGCTGTTTTCTTGATTATCGGAAGGGCTGCCTTGAGAGGTCGAGGTTGATTTCGGAACCTGGATCGACTTGGACGGAATAGACGCGAGCGTGTCCATCGGTGGCTGCGAGGCCACCGATGCCAGACTGTATAAAGCAGAATTTGACGTTGCGGCAATATCCATTTATCTACCCAGTTCAAATCATATAGGTCAGTATAGCATCATCTCTTGAATTAAAAAACAGCAAAAACAAGTGCTTAAAATCCAAACAAGAACAAAAGAGTGGCAATGAACACTTGGTGCAGAGCGCAAATCATTGTAAACTTTCCTTACCCCTGTTTAAAGTGAAGCCAATATGCAACAAGCTCTAAAGGTCGCGGCCGATATTTTGGCCAAGCAGCACACTCCAAGTATTCCATTAGAATTATTAGAGCTGAAATCTGAACTCAACAAAAAATATCCCAATACGGTGACTGTAGCTCAGCTAATCAGCCACAATCCTGAATTATTGGCAAACTTTTTAAATCTTGCCAATACAAACCTGACCCAAGAAAAAAACCCTATTATGGATGCCAAGGTCGCGGTCAACCTCTTGGGCCTGGATGAAATTTATAATCTCTTCTTGTCCTCTGTCTTCAGTCACATTCTCGCCGAAAACGACTATGAGAGATCCATTTTGCAACATGGTGCCAAAACAGGCCTTGCCGCAGCGGAGATGTCTTACTGGGTATTCGATGTATCTCGAACAGAAGCCTATATTGCAGGTCTCATGCAAAACATCGGTGCCATTTATCTATACCGGCAACACCCCGACTCCTACCCGGAAATATTTGACGCGCAGCTTGCAAACCCAGTTTCCGGCTTTCAGAACGAATTAGAACGCTACCAAACCAGTCACGTTCATATTGGTGGGCTATTGGGCAAAAAATGGCAAATTAATCCATTAATTTACAAAGCTCTACTCTTCCACCACGATATGGATTTCGGCGTTAAAACCGTCGGTAACGCTCAAATACGACACATTACCGCGCTCACCATACTGAGCAACTACATCGTCAGTGTTTGTGAAGACGCGCATTTCATCACCCAAGAGCTAAAAGACTACCGAGACAGCGCAAAACCCATCCTGGACCTACCGGATAATGCCTACAGCTCCGCAATGGCCGCGGTCACTAAATGGGGTAACAGTTCTGGCCTGGTTTCGGCCAGTCACTAGCCAGGTTTCAACCTAGAGCCTAAAGTGCTTGATTGGCCAGGCCTGGTCGTTTTACCGGTTCAGACTAAAACTCTCTACATACAGAGATAAAAACAAGGATGAGGGAATGGAGAAGATAAATGCCCGGTAAATTTCAGGCAAAAAAAAACCCATCATAAAGACGGGTTTTTAGGAATATAAGCTTGGGGATGACCTACTCTCACATGGGACCTCCCACACTACCA
>NZ_LQBO01000003.1 GCF_001507555.1 Thiomicrospira sp. XS5
ACGTTTACCTCAACGGCCTGTTTGTGGGACAAGCTAAGACTGGCTTGACAAGGTTGGATGTGGCACAAGCGATTCCAGAACTTAATTAATCAGACGTCGGGTATCGCTATGACCTTGATTTTTCGTCGTTGCCACCGGGCAAACACCACGTACAACTAAGACTTCTTAGCCGAGGAAAAACCAGTGTTTTAGGCGATTACGCCCTGAACGTAATGGACAGACAACAGCGCTCCCCTAAAACCATCCCCCAGTTTACCCTTCGGGAAGCGGCTACTGATATTCCAGAAGAATTTAACTATTGGCTCGACTACCCAAAACAGGATGCTGCTGTTTTTTATAACCCTTTGGCAAAACTATGGAATCAATACAGGGAAATGCAAGTCACTCGAGAAATCGAGACTTATGCAAAAATCATAACCAACAGCTGTATTCCCAAAGAAAAAGTTTTTTCACATCAAATTGGATCGGATTTTAATGCGTCCTGGAATTCAAAGCTGTTTGCCGCAGAGGAGTCGCTTGAAGCAAACCCTTTTT
>NZ_LQBO01000004.1 GCF_001507555.1 Thiomicrospira sp. XS5
CCGGTGTGGAAGCAGGCCTGGGAATGAACTGGATATGCCTGGAAGCGATGCGGACGGGTAAGCGCCCCCAGACAAAGGTACGTCCCTGTCCGCAGGGAGCATTGGATCGCTGGTTTTGGTTGGTATCAGGGCAGGGCAAATAGCCAGGGCCGGGAATACGGTCAGGTGCATAAAAATTTTCGTTTGAGTCGGTTGCATAAATCTCAGGGATGCTACGTGTAAACACCTCCAGTTGACGACTTGCTTCTTTCAGTGCTTGCTGGTTTTTGAGTGTTGCTCTTAATTTGAGTGAGTTGGCGCTGGGAGTGAGAGTTGTAAAGCCGATAGTGCTGAGCCCGACTAAGAAAATAAGGGCAACCAAAATGAGGAGTCCATATCCTCTTTGGCCTTGTATGGAAAGATTCTGATTGGGTTTCTG
>NZ_LQBO01000005.1 GCF_001507555.1 Thiomicrospira sp. XS5
GAATCAGTCAATGGATCCACGTATCCTAGGGTTTCTGGGTCGGGCCATGAGTCTGGAGTTCAGTGCAGGGCAGCATTATATGGCGCAGTCTTCACTTGCCAAGCAACGTCAGGAATCACAGTTCGCTGATGACTTCCTGGCCTTGGCGAATGAAGAGTTTCGTCATGCTTCCATGCTAACGGATCGTTTGGTTGCGCACGGCGCGCTTCCGTCCGGTTCGGTTCTCCAGCCTGCCATGCCGGCTGTGGATGTGGTGGAATCATTGCAAACTTGTGCTGAGCACGAGGCAGGCCTGATTGATCTGTATGCACAGGCACAGGCTTGGTGCGCCAATGTAGGGGCTCAGGATGATCTGGCTTTGTTTACTCAACTGTTACAGGAAGAGCAGGCTCAGCTTCAGCGCAT
>NZ_LQBO01000006.1 GCF_001507555.1 Thiomicrospira sp. XS5
AGTTTGAAAACGCCGAAGGCGAACTGGAAGTTGAAGTTGGGGATGAAGTCGAAGTTTATCTGGAAACCCTGGAAGACGGCTTTGGTGAAACGCGTCTGTCGCGTGAAAAAGCCAAGCGTGCCAAAACTTGGGATCGCCTTGAAGCGGCGATGGACGAAGACGAAACTGTCAAAGGTCGCGTCACCGGTAAAGTTAAAGGTGGCCTGACGGTCGACATTGATGGTGTTCGTGGCTTCTTGCCTGGTTCACTTGTGGATGTGCGTCCGATCCGTGATTTCAGCTTCCTGGAAGGGAAAGAAGTTGAGCTGAAACTGGTGAAGCTGGATCGTAAGCGTAACAACGTGGTCGTATCTCGTCGCGCCGTCATCGAAGCGGAAAACTCC
>NZ_LQBO01000007.1 GCF_001507555.1 Thiomicrospira sp. XS5
TCTTCCGATCTAGGTGCCGTTCGCTGGCTGGGTGAAGCTGTCGATGCTCAGCGTATCGCCATCGATATCGCTGTCGTTGCTCAGCAGGTCCGCCGCACTGATCGTGACGGCGGTGTCTTCTGTGGTGCTGGCGCTGTCATCCACCGCAACCGGCTGGTCGTTGTCTGGGTTGACCGTCAGGTTCACCGTCGCCGTATCCGTGCCGCCATTGCCGTCACTGACCGTGTAGGTGAAGCTATCACTGCCGTTGTAGTCCGCATTTGGCGTGTAGCTGAAGGTGCCATCGCCATTGTCCACCAAGGTGCCGTTCGCTGGCTGGGTGAAGCTGTCGATGCTCAGCGTATCGCCATCGATATCGCTGTCGTT
>NZ_LQBO01000008.1 GCF_001507555.1 Thiomicrospira sp. XS5
CTCTTTGTCCAGTTTAAAAGAACCATTTCGGGTAAAGACATTATCAAAACGACCGGTTTTATCTTCCAGCACAAAGAACCCTTCGCCGTCGCTGCCCATATCCAGATCGCGGCCGGTGTCATTAATGGTCCCGTTGGTAAAATCCTGGGTAATGCTTTCCACACGCACACCGTTACCGGGTGAGTTCTGCGCACCATAGAACATATCGGAAAATTCCGCTCGTGAGCTTTTAAACCCCACGGTTTGGGCGTTGGCGAGGTTGTTGGAAATCACCCCCAAGCCTTTGGATGCGGCGTTGATCCCACTAACGGCTGTTATA
>NZ_LQBO01000009.1 GCF_001507555.1 Thiomicrospira sp. XS5
ATGACGATGTGGTGATGCGCTTTGCTGCGGCCAAGGTCCTGTCGCGTCCGGATTACGACAACCTGAAAATGACCCGTGGTTTCGCCAACAGTATCTGGGTGCCCGGGTACGATGGCTTTGGCAGCGGCGGCAACCCGGATCTGGAGCCCTATCGCGCAACACAGTACGACCTGTCGACCGAATACTATTTCACTGATTCCTCAATCGTATCCGTTGCCTACTTCTATAAAGACATCGATACCTATATCGCTACTGCCGATGTCGGCGAGGATCTCATCGGCGAAGATGG
>NZ_LQBO01000010.1 GCF_001507555.1 Thiomicrospira sp. XS5
ACTTTGGGTTGATAATGAAGGCAAAGCTCACCGTTTTTGAGAGCGTCTTCCAGGGCAAGCAGTTCCGAATCGCGCGCCAGTGTTTTTGAACTGGCATGATCGAAGACAAACACCTGGTTTTTGCCCTGAGTTTTGGCCTGATACATGGCCTGGTCGGCCTGACGCACCAGTTGGTCGGCATCCAGGTCGGAGTGCGGGTCATAAAAGCTGACGCCGATGCTGGCCGAAACGCGGATTTCAATGTCGGAAAGGCTGACGGCCGCGTTGGCATTCGCCAGCAGACGCTCCATGAGCGGATAAATTTCGGTCTTAT
>NZ_LQBO01000011.1 GCF_001507555.1 Thiomicrospira sp. XS5
TATCCTCCAGCGTCATTTGACCGGTCATTTTGAAGGCGTAGTCAATTTGGTCCAGCCGCAGGGCCTGGCCTTTGGCGGTGGTCACATAGACGGTTTGGTTGGGCGGGGGCGCGGGCACATGAATGCAGGCGCCGAAATAGGGGACCAGCAAAAAGCTGTGAACCAGTCCGTTGCGGATATCGAGGGGGGCGATGTAGCCAGCCAGGGAAATAGTTTTCCCATCCAATGCAGGATTGACAGGAAGATTGTCGAGCTCTTCCTGGATGGTCTGCACAATTTTAAGTCCTTCCTCGCT
>NZ_LQBO01000012.1 GCF_001507555.1 Thiomicrospira sp. XS5
CACCCAAGGTCGACGCCGCGATCATTGCCGGCATGATCGCCAGCCCATCCAGACCATCGGTCAGGTTCACCGCATTCGCCGCCCCTACGATAACCACGACCGCGAAGGGAATATAGAAAACCCCAAGGTTGACCAGAGTGTCTTTGAACACCGGAACCGCCATCTGGTTCTGCAAGGCTTCAGGATGATGCAATGACGCCCAAAGCGACGCCAGTACGGCAATTATCACGCCCAGCGCCAGTCGCATCCGGCTCGACACACCC
>NZ_LQBO01000013.1 GCF_001507555.1 Thiomicrospira sp. XS5
GACCCTTCGGCAAGCTCAGCATGACACTGTTTCCCTGTCACCCTGAGCGAAGCCGAAGGGTCTCAAACCGACACGTTCGCCGGAACAAGATGCTTCGACAAGCTCAGCATGACAACGTTTTTCTGCCAGGCCTGGTAAAAACCGACACCGTCATTCTGAACACAGCCACTGTCATTCTGAACCCCCACACCGTCATTCTGAACGAAGTGAAGAATCTCAAACCGGCACGCAAGCCCTCAAGAGACCCTTCGGCAAGCTCAGCATGACACTGTTTCCCTGTCACCC
>NZ_LQBO01000014.1 GCF_001507555.1 Thiomicrospira sp. XS5
GTGTTTCACAGGTCGACTGCCTTGCGGTGCACTGTCTCTGCGCCGAGGGCGCGTTTGCGAAACTTGAGCAAGCCGGGGTCCGACACCTGCTGGCAAGCAACAGTATTCCGGGGCGCGGTAACACGCTGGCCCTGAGCCCGTGCCTGATACCCGCCATTTCCGGGCTGCTGAGCAATTCGTGAAAAAATTCGAGGGACAAGGGGCAAGCTGAACAGTGAACATCATTTTCCTGGGCGCCACCCAGACAGTCACCGGCTCCAAATTCCTGGTCGAACACAACGAC
>NZ_LQBO01000015.1 GCF_001507555.1 Thiomicrospira sp. XS5
AACATGATTACCCTGTTTGCCCTGATTCTGGCGATCGGCATTGTGGTGGACGACGCCATCATTGTGGTGGAAAACACCCAGCGCCTGATCGATCAGGCCGATGCGCGCAGCCTTGATCGCAAGCAACTCGCCATTGACAGCATGCGCCAGATGACCACGCCGGTGATTGCCACCACGCTGGTGCTGTTGGCTGTGTTTGTGCCCATTACCTTTATGCCTGGCATTACCGGGGAACTCTACCGGCAGTTTGCCATAAGCATA
>NZ_LQBO01000016.1 GCF_001507555.1 Thiomicrospira sp. XS5
ACCAGGCCTGGTGAAAAGTGAATGACTCGGTCATGCCCGAGGCTAGCCAAAGGCTGAGTAAGCGCTCAAATTTAATACCCCATAATCAGATTCAATTCCCCCACGCCGATCAGTTGCTAAAATGCGACTGAATTTTTGTTGAAAAGGGTTTTTACCATGACGTCATTGCCGCGCCGGGTCTTTTGTTCCTGTGTTTGTTTGTTGCCATTGTGTTTGGGGGCTCAAAATGCGCTGGCTTCCGGCTTTCAATTGATCGAACAGTCGGCCAGTGGTCCGGGG
>NZ_LQBO01000017.1 GCF_001507555.1 Thiomicrospira sp. XS5
ACTCTACGACAATGCCGCTCGCCTGCAATCGGTTAAGACAAGACTGCATCAGCTGCCTCAGGGCGGCACCGCAGTGGGGACTGGCATCAACGCCCCCAGCGACTTTGCCAAAACCTTCTGTGACTGCCTGAATCAACAATGTCAGCAAACACCCGAACTCAAAGGCATGTCATTCACCCCCATGCCCAATCCATTTGTCGGTTTAAGCAGCCAGGATACGGCGGTGGAATTGAGCGGTCAACTCAACACGCTCGCACCAGGCCTGGTTAAAATGGC
>NZ_LQBO01000018.1 GCF_001507555.1 Thiomicrospira sp. XS5
CCGACCCCGAAGCATTCTGGATGGAAGCCGCCAAGGGGATCGATTGGGTTCAACCACCGACCAAGGCGTTGTTTGACGAAAACGTGCCGCTTTACGAATGGTTCTGCGATGCGAGGGTCAACACGTGCTGGAATGCTGTGGACCGCCATGTCGAAAATGGCCGTGGAGAGCAGACAGCGATCATTTATGACAGCCCGATCACCCACACCAAGCGAGAGATTTCCTATGTCGAGTTGCGCAACCGTGTCGCCACACTGGCCGGAGCGCTGAGGGCC
>NZ_LQBO01000019.1 GCF_001507555.1 Thiomicrospira sp. XS5
CCTTTCAGGGCTGGAAGCGGTTATAGTGCTTCATTGTTTCAGGGATGGTTTCTTTCGCCCCTGATGGCAACTTGTCAGGTGTCATAATCTCCAGCTCAATTCGTCGATTTTTTTGGCGTCCTTCTTTTGTCTCATTTGAGGCAGCTGGCAGGTTTTCGCCGTGACCATTCAGGTAAATTCTGTTGGAAGCATAGCCAAAATTTCGGATCAAGTATGTTTTTACTGAGTTGGCTCGGTTCCATGAAAGCCTGATATTGCTTTGCGATGAACC
>NZ_LQBO01000020.1 GCF_001507555.1 Thiomicrospira sp. XS5
CCTGCAGATCCTGGTCTTCGGCTGTTGCAGTGGTGCCGAACCAATCTCCCTGGCCTCGGTACTGAAAAAACAGTTTCCGGATCTGGATTTTCACATTCGTGCCTACGATATCGTCCCGGAGGTGATTGAAAGGGCACAGAGTCCCCTCTACTCGGAAGAAGAGGTTTTCCAGGGGCCCTTTGTCACCGACGAAGTTGTCGCCCAAACCTTCGAAACAACTGAGGAGGGTTATCGCGTCAGGCCTGATCTGATGTCGCATATCACTT
>NZ_LQBO01000021.1 GCF_001507555.1 Thiomicrospira sp. XS5
GTTTAGGTATGAAATATGCATTAACAGATATGCTTTCTGCCTCTTTTGAGTATCAGCGCTCAAGTGGTGATGAAGTGTTTGGATCGAATGAATGGGATGTCGACAGTCAAAGCGTTTTGTTCGGCATTCAATATCGCTACTGTATGATGAAGTAAGTTCTGCCAACTTTGGCAAAACAAGTCGAGCTTAATCCTTGGCTCGACTGCCCACACTGACTTCATGTGTCTTTTTGAGTCATGGTTCTTTTCATGATGCTTGTCTTTGC
>NZ_LQBO01000022.1 GCF_001507555.1 Thiomicrospira sp. XS5
ATTGGTGACCGCAGTGCGCGAACGCCCGACCGCGTCAGCCACAGCCTGTTGTGTTAATTCAAATTCATGCATCAGCCGCTTCAGGCCGTAGGCGGTTTCAATCGGATTCAGATCCTGGCGCTGCATGTTCTCAATCAATGCCATGGCCAAGGTGGTCTGATTATCCGCCTGGCGTACCACGACGGGCACTTTTTCCAGACCGGCCATTTTGGCCGCACGCCAACGGCGCTCAC
>NZ_LQBO01000023.1 GCF_001507555.1 Thiomicrospira sp. XS5
ATAGATTTTTATTAAAATAAAATCAATAATGCATAGTTTTTATTAAATGGTTCGAGTATGGATGGATATGGATTATTTTTTGTCACCACGCTCATGTTGATTATGGTGCCGGGCCCCTCAGCCATGGTGGTAGCCGCTCAGGCCGCACGCCATAGCCCGCATGATCAAGCGCATCGAGCGTTTCTGGGGGTGGTGGGCATTGCGTCGGCCGATGGTTTGT